>JBKSMT010000134.1:0-12675 GCA_046881945.1 Clostridia bacterium | reverse complement strand
TAAATGTTAAGAAATTAGTTAGTGGTTTTAATATTAATACTAGAAGTTGTAGCGACAATATTGCTAATGTTAATAATAATGTATTTGGAACGATTGCAAACTATGATAATCCTGTGCAATCGGCAAAGTTGTATACATATTATGATAATGATAAGATAGGAATGAAGCTAAACATTCAAGCTACTCCGGTAGATGCTATAAATAGTAAAGTTAAAGTTGGTTTCTATGATGATATTACAGTAAACAATGGTGTGATTAACTATGGAAATAATTTAAATACCGTTCTTCAACTTTTTGAGGCACAGGGTGTTAGTATGGAACCAAACGCTGATGGCGTATTTGAAATTGATTTCCGTAATAAAAATCAAGTTGTGTTTTTGTCTTTTAATGACCAAGAAATAACTTATGAAAAAATATATATGGTTTGTACTGCAGTAGGTAATCCAAGTTCTTGGAAAGATAATGCTGTAACTCCAGAGTATGTTACTTATATAGCCGAAATTGATGTCGTTGGTGCAGTTAGTAATACGTATTTGTACAAGTCGGCAAGCGATTATGCTAATGCTACTGATACGTTGGATGATTATGCTATTGCTAATATAGGGGTGTGTAATGAGGCTTATTTAAAATTTGTATCAAATCATCAAAACGTTAAGTATGATGAAATTGAGATAAGTTCGGAAAATGGATATATTAAATTCTCAGCCGATAAAACTAATTGGTTTAACTCAATCAATGTTAGTGAGCTCAGTAAAGATGCTCTAAAAAGTATATTTACCTTATATTTTAAAACTGATAGGGTGTGCAATGATTCGATAATAATATCTTCGCCTAATATTGTTTCAAAGAAACATAATTGTGAATTTGTAAATATTGTTAAAAATGAAAATACCTTAAAAGTTAATTATAACAGTGCGTATATAACAGAACTTTCTGATACAAACGAAACGTCTAAATATTTTAAAGACAATGATGGTTCTATTCACAGTATTGGCTTAAGTTATTTGGCATTGCAATCTGGACGAACTGTTCAATTTAGAGCTTCTGGCGATAATAAAAATGAAAATATAACATCAATTGAAGCAAAAAGTTTGTTGATGAGTAGTGATGAATATTTAAATATCTTAATTAATGATAGACAAACATCTCTTTATCAAGATGCTATTGATACATTTAGTCAAACGGCTGTAAAGGTTGATGGTGTTGGAGATTACTTCTTTGATATTAAAGCTAATAGTGTTGGCTATACCTCCATTGTATTTGTTAAAGTTAACTATTATACAATAGAGGACAACAAAATTGAGTTTAGATCTAAATACTTTGTATATGAAATTGCGGTATACAATCCTGCAAGAAATTTAACTGTAAATGCTGATAAGGAGTCTATTGTTTATATTAATTCGGACTATCCTGAAGTGGCAATTGTTAACTTTAATGTTGGATTAAATGCCTGTACCAAACATGTATATTTCTCATCAGATAATATTAACGATAAATATAACAAAACACCATATGGCGAGGCTGGAACGGGTGAAATTTATTCAATCAAGTTAGAATTAACTAATGTAGAAGATGATTATTTTGATTATATTAATGTTAAGTCTGTTGAAGGAGATTTGTATTTAGATAATGCGACACGTAGTTTTTCAATCAAAGCAATCAAGTCTTTAAATGATTTTGATTATACATCAATTTCGTGCAAAGTGACTATTATGCAATTTGGTGAGGAACAAATAACTACCAGTATTACAAAGGTTATATATATAGGCGAGCATGTATCGGCTGATAAGGTTGTAATATTGTCAGGTGTTGATAGGTATAATAATATTTACTTAAGTGTTGTTGAAGGAAGAAATCAAGCAATAGTTGAGGCGTATGCTACTAATGATGACGAGAATGCAACATATGGCGAATTAGCTTATGAAATACATAGTATTGATCCTGTTACTGGAGAAGTAGACGATCAAAAATATATAGGTTCGTATTTAACTGTTGAACCAATTGAAGGAACTAATCAGTTAAAAATCAAAGGTCAAACGGTCGGTGGTCAATATCAAATATGGCTATATCCTAAAGATAGAGATGCTGACTACAATATTGCTGAAGATAGTGAAAAAATAAACATTACAGTTAGTGATGGTGCAACTGAAGCAACGGCATATTTGATTAGCAATATTGATGATTTTGTAAAGATAAAAAATGAACCTACTAAATATTATCGACTAAGTCAAGATGTTAATATTTCAGCACTTAAAGAAAAAGGTTGGAGTGGTGGCATCAACTTTGAGGGAAGTCTTGATGGTTCAATGAAAATAATTGAGCCTAATAGTGGCGAGGTTATTTACAAACGCTATTCATTAATTGGATTAAAAGTAGATAGTGATTATTGTTTGTCGGATAATGACGGCAAATACTTCGGTTTATTTACTACAAATAGTGGAACTATTAAGAATATTGTATTTACTGAAGTTGAAATCGATATCACATTAAATAATGTTAATACTGCTGACGGCAAGACAATAGCAATCGGTTCGGTAGTGGCAATAAACAATGGAACTATCGAAAATTGCAGTATTAATATTAAGGGCGTGGAAATTATATTAGCAAACGGAGCGCAACATGGTACTTATAACATTGGTTTAGTTGCGGGTATTAATGAAAGCACAATTAGTTATAAAAACGCTTCAATGGGCTCTAATTATCCACATCTAGTTGATATGGAAAGTGGTGCATTATTTAATATTGAAATTGAGGCTGGTAATACAAAGTTTAATACAGATACAAAAATAAATATCGGTGGTGTTGTTGGTAATAATGCTGGCGAAATTAAGGCCAATTATATTGACCGTAAAGATTCAAGTATTAGTGATAAGGTTGCAGTTGTTGTTAATATCAATGTTATTAATGGGTATACTGAGATTATAGAGCCTAATTATGCCGAGCTTAATATTGGTGGAGTTGCTGGTTATAATGGTGCTGACAAGAAGATTACTAATATTGCGGTAAGTGGAAGAATTATTGCTAATGATAAGGCTAATATTGGTGGTATTGTTGGTTATAACAATCAAGGTATAATCAAGGAAGTGTCTAACTATGGTGCTAATATTGAAGGAACAATATTAGGTGGACGTGCTGATTTGAATTACAAAACTGGTGATAACCAAGAGCAAAATATTGGTGGTATTATTGGTTATAACGATGCGGGAACTATTGACGTTGCTCGTATGATGTTTATCCATTTTGCAAGTGGTGAAATTTCAGTATCAGCAAATGAAACCAAAATACAAGGTGTGGGTAATGTTGGTGGTATTATAGGTAAGGCTACAAGTACAACTATTACACGCGCGTATGTTGAAAATTTTGTTCAATCTAATACCATAGAGTATAATATAATAGGTACTAATGGTGCAAATGTTGCAGGCTTTATTGCCAGTGGTAGCGGAACTGCCAACTTAAGTTTTGTTCAAGCAAACTTTAGAGTGGATACTGGAACTTTTAATCATTTTGGTACAAGTTCACGTAATTATGTGTACTTTGTAGGTTATGTAAGAGGTGTAAATCCTGATGCAGAGGTTTCGGGTAATGTATATATTGTTAGACATGTAGTTGATGGTAGTGGAAATGTAACGACTGAAACTTCTAATCTCGAAAATATTACCATGAATACAGAAGATGGCAGTCATGGAATTTCAATTGATATTAATGGTGACGGAACTTACGATACATTTAGTGTTCTATGGCGTGAAGATACCGAAGGTGTAAATGATGGATATCCATATTTGGTTTATATCTTTGATGGCAAGGTTAAATATACTTCAACAATTCGTCCAACGGACATTATTGTAAATGTTGATGAAACTTACTTTGATAATAATGCAAGTAACTACAAAAAGTTGGAAACTGAACCAGCTAACTGGGACAGTGAATACACTAATTACTATGAATTTGATGGTAGTGATTTTGAAAAAGTTACTGGTGCTACTGCTCCTGAATTTGATGATGCTGATTATTATGAATATGTAGTAACTCGTTACGAACATTATGATGAGGGTATATACTTGCAATATAATGATGATAATGGTACTCCTGCCATAACAACTGATGATAAGATTGTTGCAACTGCAATAGTGTATTATGTTGAAAGTGGAAATAATACTTATCCTTTATTAACTGAGGGTGCAAATAAAGGGTTGATTGAAAAAACAATATTGCCAGAAGGTGCTGATGGCTCGTATGCGGTTAGTATTATTGAGGGTTCGCAAATAGCATCTATAACTGATGGTGATAACACTATCACATTTAGAGGTGTGGGTACAGTTGTGTTGAGATTTGTATCATTGTTCGACAGACAAGTAAAAAGCGATATCATTATATTTGTTGAAAATCCTATACATGACGAGGTGTTTAATATTGCTACTGGTAGCGGACTTGATAATAGAAACAAAGATGGAATTAACTTTGCTACACGTGTAAAGACTAATTCAAATATAACCTTAAGCATGAAAAAGGTTGATGAACAACAATTTGATGGAAGTAAAACCTACATGAAATATAGTATTGGTACGGGTACTGCACTTGTACGTGACGATACTGATCCTAATGATATTAAAACTAAGCCAGAGACTGTTACTATAAACAGTAATTGGTTTAATATTCAAGGAATTACTACATCTATTAGTGGTGTTACAGGTGCATTTAGTTTAGGTCAATTTAATTTGCAAATGGGTGACTTAGATAAGAGTTATAGTTATTTGAAAGTGCCTGTTACATTAAATGTATATCTAAATCTTCAACTATATTCAATAGGTTCAAAAACCTTAGCCGAATTAATGGGTTCTACTGAAGTATTAATAGGTTCAAAAACGATATATATAACTATATATAATAAAGCAACCAACTTAACGACAACTGCTAGTGCTAAAGCACAAGCGGGCGAGATGGTTACAGTTGAAACTAGATTGTCAACAGGATACGTGAATGCTAATGGTGCTGACGGATATGTTGGGTATGATATAGTAGGTGTTAGAGCTAATGAATTGATATTAACAGTTGAAGGACAAGATACAATCAAAGTAGAACTAATTGCTAAAAATAAGAATTCTAGGGATTTATTGCAAAATGCGCAAAGAAACAATCCTAACTTAACAATATGGGATTTGTTTGAAGATGAATTGCAAGTTTATGGTGAAAAATTTAATGATTGTTCAGGATATACTTATAAAATAAGTATGAGGCTAAATGAAGAGTATAGATATTTAAATTTAGATGGTTATACTGACCGCGAATGGAAGTTCGAATTGAAGATAAGTGCTACAAGTGATGTAACATTAAGTAAAACTATCGAGATTTCATTTGTTCCTCAAAACTTAATAAGTTTACGTTTGGAAAACTACACTTATCTAGTTGCTAAAAGTTCGTCAATTTCCGAATTTATATCAAGCGAAACTGAATCGTCATTAATAGTTCCAGGCGAGTCTGGCTTATTAAAGATTTTTGCAGATTATAGTTATTCATATTTTGATAATGTAACAATAACCTCAAGTCGTCAAGAAATAGATGGTCAACAATACTTTATTAGATATCAACAAATGGTTTATGACAAAGTTAACGAGGTGTATAAATCATACACTGGTATTACTGCTGATGGCGAAACCTTAAATTTACGAAATGTAAGTTATACTGATGGAAGTTATGATGGTGTGATATTTGTTCGTACTATTTTAGATGAAATTGTAGGCATAAGAAAAACGTTTACAATGACTGTAAATGCAACAACCTATGATTTAAATGGTGACGAGATATCTATTAGTCGTGATAAGACTGTTCTTAGCCAATATAAACCAGGAGTATATATTAGTGTAAATGATGCATTAACTGCTGAGCATGATACTAATAGTGACGGACAAAATGAAGAAGTTTACTTAATTGAAGAAAATTCTAGTATTACAATTATTAAAGCAAGAATATTTGGTTATGAATTTAATGTTCAACCAACAATTACCATTGCACCGCTAGATGCAAGTCATAATATTAGTGACAAAGTTGCGGTAATACAACAAGGTCAAATTGAAAAAGATGCAAGCGGGGCATATGTCGCTGAGTATAGATTGTCAGTTGCAACTAATTATCCGTTTAAGGTTTCAATGAAAATGCAATTGATTGACAATGGAAATACTTTAACTAGCAATGAAAGTGAATTAATTTTCTATCCAATGCCTTACATTATTAAGGATATGCGCGTGAAAGGTGAGGCCAATGGAGGATTAACAATCCCTGTTAATACAAGCAAAATTTTAGATTTGTTGTTTACAACTAACAACACTACTGATGCTAAAGTTGATAGGATTAATACGGAGATTAAAGGATTGGGTTACTTAGATTTATTCTATGTTGAGCAATTAAATGCAAGCGGTCAAGAGCAAAAACGATTGCTTTCTAGTTACTTAAATGCCACTGACGAAGCTTTTTCTATTACTTATGCATCAGCTGAAGATAAATATATAATTCGTGCTAATAAAAAGATTGATCCAATTACAGTATATTTTAATGCTTGGTATGGATTTGACTTAGAGAACAAAACAGTTTCGTTTAGCAAAGAAAAAACTGAATTATGTAAATATCCAATAGCATATCAATTTAGATTGATATTAACAATTCAAACAACTGAAGATGCTCCAGATCCTATTTCAAATGCTAGCGATTTATTAGCAATGGCTGATGGCGAAAACTATATTTTAATGGAAGATATTACTCTTGAAAATTGGGCACCGTTAAATACTAATATTGCAAGTTTAGATGGTAATGGTAAAGTTATCAATATTAAGTCATTTAATGTTGCGGTTAACACTGAAACAAATGTGGGCTTATTTGGTATTGTTGGTGAAAATACAATACTTAAGAATATTGTAGTTAATATTGGTACAATGAATAATAATGCTGGTAACACAACGCAATCAACAATATATATCAAAGATGATAATCTTGCTGAAGCAGTGATTAACTTTGGTTTTATTGCAGGTGTTAATAATGGCTTAATATACAATTGTGAAGTTGTGTCAATTAGTACTGCTAAAAAGATTGTAATTGAAACGGGAAGTAAGTATTCGTTAACGTTTGGTGGATTAGTAGGTATTAATAACAATAATATTACAAATTCACGTGTCGGTACTGAATATTTTGAACAAATTACATATCAAGATGGTTCGCTTCCATCTTCAGTAATATTAAGATGTGGACAAATCGACTTTAAAGCAAAAGGTGTTATGGCGGGCTTTGTAGGTCAAAATAGTTCAAATTGTGTTATCAGTTCAAGTTTTGTTGCAAATACAGGTATTGAAAATACAATGGTTGGAACTAGTGCTGTTAACCGTACTGCAGGGTTTGTGGCGACTAATAATGGAACAATAGCATATAGTTATGTTAAAGGTTTGGAACGTAATATTCTAACAACTAAATCTACTACAAATAGTTTGACTGGTGGTAGCGAGGCTAAGATTTATGCAAGCGGAGATGGTAATGTTGCAGGTTTTGCATTCTATAATTCTTATATAATACATGATTGTTATAGTAATACAGTATGTGTGTCGACTTCGTCTGGTGCCGCTGGCTTTGTATATGATTCGCTTAATGGGTCAGTATATCAATGCTATAGTGCAAGTAGAGTTGATTCGGGCAATACTAATTTGGCATTAGCAACTGAATTGCCTTTTGTGGGTGTTGGTCTTGAAAGGGAAAATGCTAAGATATTGCTAGCGAATTCAAACATGATTAATTGCTATTATATTCTTGACGAAACAGAGTATGATACAAATTATGATATACCTACCGGAGTCATTGAGCCAAAAGGATTATCTTTAAGTAGTTTTGCAGTTGAAAGCAACTTAAACAACTTCTCGTTTATTGTAGATGGTGACGCTAGTCAACAATTAAATGGTGTATGGACATATAGCACCGCAGTTGATACTAATAGGTCAACTTATCCATTAGGCTTGACTTCATTGCCTGAATTAACTAGTGCAAATGCAATTTCACGCTCAATACGTATATTCAAAAGCGAAGATGAAATCAATAATGATATTAAGAACTATATTTATGCAACTGGTTATGAGTATGGAAGTAGTAATAATCCATTTATTATCCGTAGCGTAGATGAGTATAAGGCAGTATTTGTTGAAGGTGCCTCATATGATGGAACTGAAGAATATTTTGCAAACTATGTAAGGTTTATTGATAATATAAGTTTCAAAAACGATAAAAATGAATATATTAATATTGATACACGTTCAGGGTATGTCTTGGGCGATAAAAATGAAGATAATTATACTGATGCGACATTTACCTTGATTGATGGTAACGGCATGACAATTTCGGACGTTGTAATTAACCACACCGAAAATGAAACTGGAAATCTAGGGTTATTTAGTGAAGTGTATAATGCGGTTATTAAAGGCTTGACAATAGGTTATGTTTACGGAAATAATGGCGACGTTGGTTCATCTAAAGCAACTTGCGTAGGTGGTGTTGCTGGTCTTGCTAAAAATACATACTTTATTGATATTAATTTAACAGGTGGAATTGTTCTTCGTGCTGATAATGTTGTAGGTGGTGTCGTTGGTTTACATACTGGTGCACACTCAGGGCTATATAATATTACTTCAACAATTAGTGTTCAATCTGGTAAAGAGGCAACGAACAATAGATATTCACCTTCACTTGCCGACGAAAATATTGATACTATTAGCTTATTATCATATGCGGGCGGTATTGTAGGTATTGCAGATATTGGTCGTTCGGGACTATCTGAAACATTGTTTAATATTAATCGTTTAACAGTTACTTCTGCTGATGTGCGTGCTGACCATGCTGGTGGTGTTGCTGGATATTTAGGCGAAAATATTAATGCAATGCGTTTAACTTATACAATATCAAACGCAAGTCAAATATTTGGTAATGAAGTTGCGGGCGGTATTGTGGCGGATAATAGGGCGGATATTCAACTAAGTCAGGTTAGCGCTACGGATACCACTCAAGTTAATTACGATAGTAAATTTGCCGAATATATTATGACTAATAAAGCAAATGCTAGCACGGGTAAGGATCTTATTGCTATTGACAATGAGGACAATTCTTATGGTAATTTAACTGCTATAACAGGAGCGGGTATTTTAGGTGGATTTGCAGGTATTAACTATGGTGGAGATATTAGCAATAGCTATACTAAAGCAAATATTGGCCATACTGAAATTTATGGTGATGGTATTGATACTGCTGGTGGTTTTATAGGTATTGCGTATGGTGGTGATTTACAATATATATATGCTCAAAATTATATTGAATTAATTCATGACGCAATTACCGAAGTGGCTACAACTACTCAATATACTAAGATTTTTGGCGGTATTATTGGTAGTGCTGGTTATGTTGGTGTACGTGATAATGATGACCGAATTGGTATGGATAATGTTGTTGGCGTTACTTTCTTTGACGACACTCAACTTAATCGTATTACGTCTAACAATCTAAAGAGTAATACAACACCTTCGGTCGTTGATGATGCTTTAGGATATCATACTTGTATACCAAGCGCTAATGACAAAATATTGGCTATTGACTATGTGTTGGGCTGTAAGGCCGATGCTGGCATTGAAGTTGTTCTATACAACAATAACAATGCTTCGGGCGATAATCCTATAGTGCATTATGGCATTAAGGGTACTGATGCTCCTGCCGACACTGATGTTGTTACTAACAAGATGGGAACTAAGGCAATTGATTATAATATTCAAGATTTATATTATATCAATACAAGTGGCAATACAATTGTTACTACTCAACAAGAAGTGTTTAATGAATTGTTTGCCGTATGGCCAGACTTATACTGGGATAAATTATATACTAAATTTGTTCCAACATTAAAACAAGATAGTAGTAGTGATTATATCAAAATAACCTCACCAGAGGATGTTAAATTGTTAAGTCAGTATCCTAATCGTAACTTTATATTAGTTAATGATGTTGAAGTTACATTAGATGACCAAAATTATGCAGTTATTAACGAATTTAGCGGTGTGTTGATAGGTTCATTAATTACTGAAAATGGTAGTACAAACCAACGTTTTACTCGATTTAATATAACTATTAACGCAAATTCTTCACGTGCTGGAGGTGCGGGTTTCTTCAAGCAAACCAATGGTGCGCGTATTGCCAATATTGGCTTTAATTACATTAACTTAAATTTAATGGGGTATGATTATAGCGAAACTATTGGTGGTGTTTCGGCTACCGATACTGATAGTAGATTCGAACAAATTACAGTTACTAGTGGTAACAATGGCTTGATTAGAACTATCACTAATGCTACCGTTTCAGGTGCGGTTGGTTCGATTGTTGGTAATGGTACTCGCAGTAACTTAATTGCATGTACAAGTAATTTAAATTATGACATTTCGGTTAGTGCAAGCCCTAAAATTGGTGGACTTGTAGGTAGTTTAAATGGTGCCAAGGAATATCCTCCAGAGTCGGGCACATATATTGCTGATGCTATGATTAATTCTGGAACTTACACTGGTTCTATTATGGTTGAGGGTGAGGACAATGCTACTATTGGTGGTATTGTTGCTGAAGTTACATGGACTAATATTAGTGGCATTACGTTGGGTACTTATATTGAAAATGGTACTGATACTCCTGTAACTATTACCTCTAACGCAAAGGGTAATGTGTATATTGGCGGTATCGCAGGTAAATCTAGCAATACAACATTTGGTACTTCAAGATTAAATCTTAAGGTTAGTGATTCGCAAAGAGATAATGATACAGCAACTTATCATGTTGGCGGTATTGTTGCGCAAGTGTCTAACGTAAATGCTACACCTAATTGTATACATGATATTAATGTTGAATTAAATGTTGATATATTATTACCTACTACTTTGATTGTCGGTGGAGCTGTGGCTAATGCTAATACGGCAAAGATAGATGTATGTGAAGGTGTTGAAATTAATAATGTGCTTACTGAAATTACAATCGTAAGTTATGCAAATGATGACGCTAATACTCCAAATCGTGCAGAGGGTAATGCAAATTGTCCAGACCACATAACCATTGGTGGTATTATTGGGTTGAATAGTAAAGTTTGTCAAATTACTAATAGTATGACAATTATGGAGTGCGAAATCGATTATATAACAAGCCTAATCGGTGGCGGTTTAATCGGCCAATCAGTAAAGAGTTCATCTTATATCATTGAAAATTCAACAGCAATGGGCTACGTAAAGGCAAATAATAAGGCGGATGTTGTAAATACACAAACCTTAACAATTTTAGGTGGATTTGTTGGCGTTAGTGCAAGCATAAATGGACTTAATCTTGTTAATGAAACTGATATTACTCAAAAAATAACTAATAGTTATACGACACTTACATTAAGTGTTGCAGGAGTATATCAAGGTGATAATTCAAAATCACATATAGTTTACACTAACTCAATTGTTGGATATACTGCTAGTACTATTAATTGTGACAAAGTATTGTATAGTTCGGATTATACTTTAACATTTGATGCTTATAATTCAGGTGCTCAAAATGTAACTGCTAACGTGTTATTGTATTTAAATTTATCATTTGCTAAATTAAATGAAGGTGCTGAAAGGTTTGTTGGTAGTTGGTTCTATCAAGACGGATGTTTGCCAGTACCACAAGGCGTAAAGGATTTATTACTAAAGCGTAATATTTTAACATTAAATAATAATGAAGTTAAATTCAATGATGATAATCAAGGTAAATGCTATTATCCTATGGTTTGGGGTGATGATAGTGATGATGATAAACTTCAGTCAGGTAGTGATTTTAAGTATTACTTGTTAGATGAGGATAAAATTATAACCGAAACTCAAGGTGACTTTACAGGCGTATTGCTAGGTAATAATCACACAATTACAACTTCAACTAATTTGTATAACACAATTACGCCACATTCAGCAATAAGCAATGTTACAGTTAAGTTAACGAGTGATAGTGGTGAATTTAATTCATCGGCTGGTATTGTAAATACAAATAATGGTACATTATTCCATATCGGCGTTCAATACGAATTGTCTAAAATTAATAATTTTGATTTTGGTGCGTTGGCTAAAACCAATAATGGTTTAGTATCATATTGCTATAATGTTGGTAATGTGGATACAGCATTTGACAAACACGCTGGTTTAGTACATACTAATGAAGCAAATGGTGTTATTGATAATTGCTACTTTACTGGTAGTTTTGCTGGAGGTGCAAACTCTTATGCATTAGTGCATACCAACGAAGGATATATATCTAACACATATTCCGCTGGTCAAGCCAAACATTTATTTAGTGACTATGATGAAGGTAGATATGATAATGTAAAATATGATTATTTTGCTAACCATGTATTAACTGGTATTTATAATACATTAGATGGATTAAATATTAAAGGTTTAACCACTGCAGGGTTGCAAGAAAGTGACACCGATCCTTATAAGCGTGCTGATAGTACAGTGTTTACTGGTTGGAAAGTATATAGCATGATTAACTTACAACGTAATGAGGATGGGGACATTATTCCTCTTGATGGAAATGTTTATACTACATATAACTATGGTTATCCAATACACAATATTAATCAATTAATTTATGCAGATGGCGATGTTA
>JBKSMT010000133.1:0-1525 GCA_046881945.1 Clostridia bacterium | reverse complement strand
AACTTTTATCTAGCACAAGTTCAATATTATTGCCATCTATTGTCGCATTAACCGGTTCTCCATCATGAAAACCCGCTGAAATATTAATTAAATTTTTAGCGTCCGTTTCATTTTTAACCTCAAACCATTCAGGCAATTTAACTTCATGTGCATATGGTTGAGATTGTGGATAGTCTTTAACCTCAACACTGCCATTTCCCAACTTTGATAATAATTCACTATCATTTATTACCCAATCAACACCACTCCACTCACCTGTTGCAAAATCAATACCATCTTCATCAATCATGTACACGGTGCGCATAGGTATATGCATATACAGTTTTATAATCTTTGTAAAAGTCTTATCAAATACAATTACTTGCGAATAACTATAATTATAGTTCACTGCAAGAACATTTGTAACATATGTTGTTTTGTCCTCATTTTTAATAATTGCTAACATTTACACCTCCTACTCAAACTTTGTACTTAAAACTATATTATTTAAATAATCTTTGAATTTTCTAAATCATTTTGTTGGTTTTGCAATATTTGTATGGTAAATTCATCTTGCTTACCTTTATAAAACTTTTGCAATATTTTATCAAACCTTTCATTGCTAGGGTCAGCAATCTTAAATAATGTCATACTTGACTTTAACTTCATATCATCAGGCGTGCCAAAAATCATATAAGCATTATTACATTGCAAATCAAGCAATATATCAAGTACCTCGTTCATATGTGATTTTAATATTGGATTTTGTAAATACAATCGTGCTTCATCAATATCATTAATAGCATAATAATTAGCATTAAAACTATAACCTAAGCCTTTAATTTGAGGAAACATAAACCACATATAATGACTTTCCTTTTCACCTTGGCTCAACTCATATTTGGCGATATCGTAATAACGCTGTTGCGCATCTAAAAATCTTTGTAAATTATATTCCATATCAACCCTCAGTTATAAAATCAAATGTTAATAAAACTCTTCCCATGTTTTACCATTTAAATAATTTGCAATTTGTTCAGTGTTTGGCATCTTATCGTCTTTAAATACTTGACCCAAATCAAATAGCTTACATTTTTGTATACCATTTTTACTAGACTTAACAAATTTAGTATTATAAAATTTGTCCACCAAGAAAAATCTATGAGGCTCCATTGTCAAACTACTAACATCACCAAACTTTTCAAACGCTTTTTTAATACGGTCTGTATCATCTTTGGTTAATTTATAATCACCTTCCGGCTCACATTTAAACACTCCATTTTGATATGATGCAATAGCTGTTTTTCTAATTTTACCTATAGCATGAATTATCTTATTAGCATACAATCCAATATACCCTTGACTTGTGTAATTAATACTAGCCTTATCATAATATAAATTAAGTTTTAAACTATCCGACATACTATCACCTGCAGTTATTGCGCGCATCCAGTTATCCCTATCAGAAATCAAACCTTCGTCTAAACAATATTGCTTAAAATCATCTAATATATCAATCATTTCAAAATCACGCTCGTCAACATAT
>JBKSMT010000132.1:0-7170 GCA_046881945.1 Clostridia bacterium | reverse complement strand
GCAACCAACGAGTTAGTCAATTTGTAATGGATTGTTGTTATATCTTGGTAAAAAAACAATTTGTTGAATTTATGAGAGATATATGTTTAAAGTGTGGTGTTAATAATATTGACTTTGTATCTACTGCACTTGCTCAAGCATTTTTTGTACGAATGGACATAAATGACGCATTGCAACCTATTGCAATAGTTGATATAGGTCATATAACAACCAGCGTTGCTGTAAGTGTAGGTGAAGGATTGTTAATGCTTAGTTCGTTTTCGTTGGGTGGAGGTCATATTACTGCGGATTTGATGCAAGTCAACAATTTAACATATGCTGATGCTGATGCGATTAAGCGTAAGGTGTGTTTAACCATTGATAGCAAAAAAGATGAGAAATATCTAATATATGATGGTGAGAGGAAAATTAAGGCATTGATTAATATGACTAATGATATAGTCAAGGCAAGGATTGAAAATATTGCTAGTGTAGTAAATCGTGTATTATCTAACGATGCGTTTAAGGACATCCCAATATATTTAACTGGTGATGGAGTTTGTAATTTTCGTGGTGTGGTTAATTTGTTTGAATCGGTATGCGGACGCAAAATATATGTTGCTAAAAGCAGGTTGCATAACGGAACGGATAAATATCAAACATCAAAAATTGCATTATCAAATATTATAAAGGATTTAGTGTAGGAGGTACGGATATGGAAAGATATAATAATGTGTGTAACATCAAGGTAATAGGTGTGGGCGGTGCAGGTAACAATGCAGTTAATCGTATGATAGAAGCTGGTATTAATAGTGCGTATTTTGTAGCGGTTAACACTGACCAGCAAGTGCTTAATATGAGCAAGGCTGACCAAACTATAACTCTAGGTCGCAAGATTACACGTGGGCTAGGTGCAGGTGCTAAACCAGAGGTCGGTCATGCAGCTGCTGAGGAAAGTGAACAAGAGATTAGAGATATGTTAGAAGGTAGCAACCTAGTATTTATTGCATGCGGTTTAGGTGGCGGAACAGGTACAGGTGCAGCACCAGTTATAGCTAAGATAGCTAAAGATATGGGTATATTGACAGTAGGCGTTGTTACCAAGCCATTTGCATTTGAAGGTCGCAAACGTCAACTTAATGCCGAACAAGGCTTAAATGAATTAAAGGATTGCGTAGATACGCTAGTTATTATTCCTAATGATAAGTTGATGAGGATTTTAAAGCGCGATATTTCACTAGAAGATGCATTTAGATATGCTGATGATGTATTGCGTCAAGCAATCCAAGGTGTAAGTGAATTGATTGTGAAACCAAGCCTTATCAACCTTGACTTTGCCGACGTTAGTACTATTATGAAAGATAAGGGACTTGCGCATATGGGCATTGGTAAAGGCCGTGGCGAATATAAGACAATGGAAGCCGTGCGTCAAGCAGTTACAAGTCAGTTGCTTGAAACATCAATTGAGGGTGCAACAGGTATATTATTTAACATCACAGGTGGACGAGATTTATCACTTGCCGAAATTTACGAGGCAGTAGACCTTGTACGTGATGTAGTAGATAATGAGTGTAATATTATATTTGGTGCAACCATTGATGATAATATGAAAGGCGAAGTGCAAGTAACTGTTATTGCTACTGGTTTTGATGATAAGGATAAACCTAAAGTACAGCCAGCACCAATAGTGCCTCAACAAAATGTATTTGATACCGCTATACCTCAATATCAACCAATTAACTCTAATCCTGTTCAATTTACAGAAATCGCGGAAGATGAGCTTGAAGACGTTGAAAAGGAAGATATTGATGATGAAGAGGATATTCAAGAATATGAAGATCAAGTTGACGAGCAACCTCAAGTACAAGACATATCATTTAATTCAAAAGTGGATTTAGGCGATACATCAATCCCACCATTCTTGCGTAAATTACAAAAGTAATAGTTACATAAATTAATACTAAAAGGGACTTATTTTATAAGTTCTTTTTTAAAACATAAGGAGTAGAATTACAAAGATATAATGTAATTATATAACTTGTAAAAATTTTTACATAAACTGTTGACAATGGCTTAATAATTTGTTATATTATTAATGTGCAATAGGCATATTTTTTTGTGCCATTGTATGTTTCAAAAATAAGCACCTACAAATATTCATTGTCGGTTGCCTGTGATTTAATACATATATGCTTGCTAAAAATTGTGTTAAGTTAGGGTTGACGAGGGAGTTGACTTTGTGGGGAAGACTAAAAACAAGGAGGAAAAATAAATGTCTGTTATTTCAATGAAACAATTACTTGAAGCCGGCGTTCATTTTGGTCACCAAACACGTAAATGGAACCCAAAGATGAAGAAATATATCTTCACTGACCGCAACGGCATTCACATCATCAATCTTGAAGATACATCTAAGCAAATTGATAAGGCTTATATGTTCATCAAGGAAAAGGCTGCTGCTGGTGCTAGCGTATTATTTGTTGGTACTAAGAAGCAAGCTAGTGAGACTTGCATGCAAGAAGCTGAACGTTCTGGTATGTACTATGTAAACAGCCGTTGGTTGGGTGGTACACTTACTAACTTTAGCACTATTCGTACTCGTATTGAACGTATGAATAAGTTAAACAGCATGGAACAAATGGGTGACTTCGAGTTGCTACCTAAGAAGGAAGTTATCAAACTTAAGAGTGAACGTGACAAATTACAAGCTAATTTGTTAGGTATTAAGGACATGAGCACACTTCCAGGACTTATCATCATGGTAGACCCTAAGAGTGAGCACATCTGTGTTAAGGAAGCAAAACGCTTAGGTATCCCAGTTGTTGGTATTGTTGATACTAACTGTGACCCTGATGATGTTGATGTTTGCATCCCAGCTAATGATGATGCAATCCGTTCAGTTAAGTTAATTGTAAATGCTTTGGCTGACGCTATTATCGAAGGTCGTGATGGTGTTACACTTCGTGATATGAACGCAAGTGATGAAGAAGTTTCTATGGACGCAGTTGTTAAGTCAACAGTTACTAATAAGATTGCTGACGAAAAAGAACAACCTGCTGAAGAAGTTGTTGAAGAAAATAAATAATTAGGGGAGATTAAATTTATGGAAATTACCGCAAAAATGGTTGCTGACCTACGTCAAATGACTGGTGTTGGCATGATGGAATGTAAAAAGGCTTTGACTGAAGCAAACGGAAACGTTGACGAAGCCATCAAAATTTTAAATAAAAACAGCGCTAAGAAAGTTGAAAAGAAAGCTGGACGTATTGCTGCTGAAGGTGCTATGGGTATTTATGACCACATGAATCTTCACCAAAAGGTTGCAATGGTTGAAGTTAACACAGAAACTGACTTTGCTGCTAAAAATCCTAAATTATTAGAAGCTGCTAAAGATTTTGCTATGCAAGTAGTTGCTACTAATCCTATGGCTGTTAAGCCTGAAGATTTAAGCGCTAGTTACATCGCTGAACAAAAGGAAATCTTTATTGCTCAACTTAAAAATGACCCTAAAAATGCTAACAAGCCTGAAGCAGTTTTGGAAAAAATTATCGAAGGCAAGTTAAATAAGCATTATGAAGAAGTATGTCTTCTAAATCAACCATTCATTAAGGATCCAGATAAGAAAGTTCAAGATATTATCAACGAACTAACTCTTGTTATTGGCGAAAAAATCACTATTCGTAGATTTATTCGTTGGGAAGTTGGTGAAGGTATTGAAAAACGTAAAGACGACTTCGCTGCTGAAGTTGCTGCACAAGCAAATGGAAACTTTTAATTAATGGATAAATTTAAATCCTAAAATACAAAAAAAGTATATGTTGGACATATACTTTTTTTTATGTAATGTATAAAAATAAATTTAAAATTACAGTAGTTAAAATAAAAATATTATTTATATAAAAAGGTATCAAGAATTTAACTTGATACCTTAATTTTTATTGATTAATTAAGTATTTAACAAAAGCCGTAGCCGAAGCTTTAAGTTCTTTATCCGAGGTAGAGGAAATAGTTACACCATTTTGGTTACACCATTCTTCCAATAATCCATTATTAAAAATAAGGTTACATACGTAATTAATAAAGTCATTTTGATTAAGTGTTTCTTTAGGTGTACCATCAGCATTGCAATAATCTTTAAATAATATGCGCATTGCCACTTTCTTACGATAATTAGGCGTGTCTACATTTTCATAATATGATTTTATTGCTTCTGAAATTGATTTTGTGGATTGAGCTTTATATATTTCATATATTCCAAAAGCATCTAAATCGGCGTATAAGTCTTGATCGCCAAACGAACTATCAGAACTTGCTCCAAGTAATCTATCAGCTTCAGCCTGAAGTGCGTCACCTGATAAATTTTTACCTTTAAGTTGTTGAATTAATTGACATAAATCTCCACCCCAACTAACAAGGTCGCGTCTTTCTGTTTCGCTAATTGCAAGCCAGTAAGGGAATGGTAGTGAGTAGGAAAGTGTATTTACTATTGCAACCATATGCCTAAAATCAACTTGTTCACCTGTTGAGATAAGTGTAAAAGATTTTAGTGCCTTAAGTTCATTTACCAATGTAGCATCTTTATTGTTTAGCCAGGTAGCAAAATCAGCATCAGCAGTTCCGGCAACTATATTCCAAGCACTAGATTTATAACCACTATTTAAGGTTCTAATATATTGCATTGTATAAAGCTGAGCTTTGCTTGAATTATATAGTTTTGCATAATCTTCTAACTTTTTAACAAGATGTAGCATATTACCAAAATCAGAACGTTGCCAAACTATTGTTATGGTTAAACTATTATCAATCAAGTCATTTTGTTTAATGATTTTAAATTTTAAAGGAGTTTCATATACTCTATACTCAATAGGTATATAATCAACTGTGGCAGGGAGGGATGTAAATAATGTGTTTTTAAGTACAACTTGATTTTCTGGGTTAGGGAATAATGGATCAGTTTCGCCATATTCGTCAATACTTTTATATGTTATTAAACAAGTTTGATTAGTTGTATAATATTCGCCACATTCGCATGAGTAGATAATGTAACCCATCGAAGTTGTTGTTGGGTCAACTGTAACAATATTTGTATAATTATGCCCAGTTGCATCAGTACCCTTTTCAATTTTTAATGTATGACAATGGATGCAATCATATTGCAATATTTCATATTTAGTACAAGATGCTTCACGTAGTATTGTAACGGACGAATAATCATGCCCATAGGCTAAAGTGCCAGTTACTGTTTTATATACGTTACAGCGAATACAATTTGCTTGTAAAACTTCATCATTAGTACATGTAGCAGGAATAACTTGTTCAAATGTTTCAAATGAATGTCCTAGAGCATGAGTTCCTATAGAGGTTTTGGTATGGTTACAATGTTTGCAAATATGTTGCAGTATTTCATCTTCAGTACATGTAGCAGGCGATAATTGAGATGTTTCGTATTGATGGTTGCCATACTTGGTGCCTGATTTTGTTTCAGTATGATTACAATTATTACATTTGTGTTCAAGTATTGCATAACTAGAACAATTTGCTGGTGTTATAGTTACCCAATCGTTGCTATTAAATGAGTGACCAGTGGCTTTTGCACCTGAGGCTATTTCATGGTGGGTGCAATATATACAATCACGTTGCATTTTAGCATCTTCGGTACATGTGGCAGGGGAGGATTGATACCATGAATCGTATACATGGTGTCCATTACCTATAATTGTTCCGTTTTTATTTTCGTACACATCACATTTTTGACATTTATGGGTTAGAACATTATAATCAGTGCATGTAGCAGGAATAATTTCATACCAGTCATCAGTTCTAAATTCATGACCAACGGCCGGTTCACCCGATTTAGTTATAACTTGGTCACAAGTAGTACATTTATATTTTATAACTTGAGCATTAGTACAAGTCGCAGGTGATACTTCAATAACAAAATCGTAATGGTGTTCATCTAAAATATTACCATACTTAGTTTGAATATGGTCACAGTTTAAACAATTGCGTTTTAGCAAATTATAAGTTATACAGGTGGCATCTTTAAAATGCTCCCAATTTTCATCGTATACGTGTGGACCTTTATTAGTGCCAGTCTTATTTTCATGGACATCACATCTTTTACATTTATGAGTTAAAGTATTGAATTCGGTGCAAGTGCCAGGTGTAAGTTCATACCAATCATTTTGTTCAAATAAGTGCCCTAAAGGAGCATCTCCATTTTCGATTATAACTTCATCACAACGTAAGCATCTAAATTGTATTATTTCATATTCAGTACAAGTTGCGGGTGATATTTGGATAGATGTTGAATATTTATGCCCTAAAGCTTGTTTACCAGTTGAATATTCTACGTGCTCGCATTCGGTACAAAAACGTACTAAAACTTGGTCGTCAGTACATGTTGCAGGACTTGCTTCTTGCCAATCAGTATAACTATGTGTATGTGCGCCACAAGCACTGAGTAATGGTATATAAATAAAAATTGATAAGCATATAAGCAATCCTAACCAATATCTCTTTTTCATAAAATTTTAACCCCTTGTTTACTTTAAGATTAGCATAAAAAAAATTTTTAGTCTACTTTTTTGACATATTATTTAATATTATAATAAATTTTATAACTATTTATTAAAATAGGCGAATAAAAAAGAGCAATTAGCTCTTAGTTTCATTATGCATAAGTTTAGCACAATTAATTGCAAGTGGTATCATATGATGCCTTGTGTTAAGCGAATAGTTGCGCAAATTACGGGGATCCCAGTAGTCACTATCAAGGTTGTCAGCCGAATAGAAAAGTTGACCAAAATTAACTTTTCTAAATCTAGCTACTGCTATCATTGCCGAACATTCCATATCAACCACGCGACAACCCATATCTTTACGGCGTTTTACTTTAGCTTTGGTTTCGCGATAAAATGCGTCGTTAGTCCAAGTTTTTGCTTTAATAAAGTCAGCGCCTTGTTGTCGAAGTGCTTTTTCAAGAATTTTAACTACACGTGCATTCATACGTATTTCATCATTTTTAGGGTAGTAGTGGTAGCTTGTTCCCTCATCTCGTACGGCTTCATGCGGAATGATGATTGAAAATTCCTCAATTGATTTATCCAAGCATCCACACGAACCTACAAGAACTAAATTTTTAACACCTAGTGCAATTACTTCCTCATACTGTAACACGCAAGCAGGGGC
>JBKSMT010000131.1:0-1740 GCA_046881945.1 Clostridia bacterium | reverse complement strand
ACATTAGATATTATAAGTTTTTACTTATTTCAATCTTAGCTCGAGGGGTAGGTTTGGCCACAATCAGTTTCCTTGGCAGTGGAAAGGTTATTCCTTTTTCTGGCTGGGGAATTGCGGTATGGAGTGTGATAGCCGTTATGGTAATAGGCTTACTGATATTTGCATTAAAAAAACGCGACAAAATTAAACAATTTTTACACATTGATACATCAAAAAAATAAGCCTTAAATTAAGGCTTATTTTTATATTTTTTGTACAAAACGAGGCTGTAAACCCAATCTAATATAATTACAATACTAAAAACTATAGGGGCTATAAATGACGCAAAGTTGTTTAGTTCAAATATTGATTTAATTGTAGTTGCAATCGAAATATTATATGCTAAAATTAAGATTATTAAGATTAATGATATTGATAATTTTACAAAGAAATCACGAGAAGGGTAATAGATAAATGGTCGCATACAATATTTATAGCGCAATTTTGATAAATTTACTAGTAATAGCATAGGATACAATATCAATATTAAGCATACAATTATAGCGCAAATATAATAAAGTTTACTAAACGAATAACGATTACATATAACAAGTGATAAAATAAAGGTTAATAATAAGGTTAGACAAGTACAAGTCATCTTTTGAATATGTTTAGTAACTGCTTTACGGCGTTTAATAGTTGCTTCATCTGTTTTAAAGTCAATGTAATTTAAATATTTAACTTCCTCAACAACTGAAATAGGGGAAATATCATGGTCAACTGATGTTTGAGTATTAGTCATTTCCATATTAGGAGATAATTTATCATAAACTTTAATATCTTCAGTTTTTTGAACCGCGATATGTTCAGTATTTTCAATAAATTTAACTTCTTTTTCAATATTTTCAGCCTCAGGAGGTGTTATAGTAGCTTCTACAACATTTGAAGTAGCTAAGTCCTCAGTATTAGTATTAAGCGCATCAAAAATACTAGGCGAAATTTCAACATTTTTTTCTTCATCAACATCAACTTCTACTGAATATAATGTAGTTCCTTCATTTATTTGCTCAAATTTAATAGGTTTAATAATAGGTTCTTGAACGGTAGTATCATTAATAGCAATTTCTGATTGAGATATAGCTAAGTTGATAGGGGCAGGTACAGTGGTTGATTCGCCTAATGGTTCAAAACTGCTAGGTTTAACCAAAGGTTTAGTATCAACTTTTAACTCAACTACACTTTCGCTATCAAATTTATGTTCTTCATCATTAGGGGTAACGAAAGTATCACTATTTTCACCGTCAAGAACATCATTAATAAGCACCTCTAAAGCAGGGTAGGTGCTTAGTTGCGCTTGACCGTTAGGTGTAAGCTTGTAATAATGACGTTTACCACCAATTTCGCTATCTTGCCAATAAGATGTTATAAAACGACCTTGTTCTAACTTCTTAAGCACGCTGTAAAGGGTAGGTTGCTTAATAATAATGCCACCATTAGATTTATCTTCAATTTGTTTAATGATTTCATAACCATATCTATCTCCATCAGTTAATTGATATAAAATGATAGGAATTAAATCAGTCGTTTTCATATTAAACCCCTCTTATTTAAATAATTATATAAGATAATATAACTTAATGTCAAATATTTTTTAAATAAATTACCTAAAAAGACAACGCTAATACGTTTTTATCTATAAAGGTAGGGAATATGATATATCCAAACTATCAAATAGGGGAATAAATTGTGATATATTAAACT
>JBKSMT010000130.1:0-3755 GCA_046881945.1 Clostridia bacterium | reverse complement strand
TGATTAATATTAATATTCCGATAATTAAAACTAATCCTAACATAACTAGTATTGATTTAAAAAAATACACTTACAAACGAAGTGAATTTACTACAAATATTGCATCGTCAAATTCAGCACGTAAATATAATATTCGCAAAGCATTAAATAATATTAACGGAACACATTTAAGCAGGACTCAAAAATTTAGTTTTAATAATATAGTAGGAAAGCGAACCGCTGACAAAGGCTATAAGTCGGCAAAGGTTATTTTAGATGGTGAATTTGTTGAGGGTGTTGGTGGTGGTGTTTGCCAGGTTTCTAGCACGCTGTATAATGCAGTGTTGCTTGCGGGGTTAAATGTCATATCATCACAAAAACATAGTAAGCGTGTTAATTATGTAAAAGCAGGATTTGATGCTATGGTTAATTATGGTACTTCGGACCTAGTTTTTGAAAATAATACTGAGGGGGATATTTATATTTTATGCAAATATAGCGATGCCTCTATTACGATAAGTATTTATGGCGCAGACCTTAAAAACATTAGTTACGATAGATGTTATGAGATTGTAAATCCTATAAGTGCAAAACCTACTCAAATTGTCAATGATATAAAAGGTGAGTATATTGATAAAGTAGTTTACGAAGATGAGTGCTTTGAACTTAAAAAGTCACATGATGGTTACACTATCAAATCATACCTTATTGAAATGGTAGATGGTATTGAACGTAACCGAAAACTTTTAAGAGTGGATAAATACTTACCGCAACAGGGCGTACTAGTTTATGGCTCAAAACCACGCGAAGTTGGAATTCATGTATTAGAAAATATTGTTGGTTAGTTTTGTGTATTTGTGGAACAATAATGTGGAAAACTATAAATTTGGTAATAAAAATAGATAAAATTCTTAAATTTTCTGTGGAAACAATGTGGATATGTGGATAACTTATGTGGATAACTATATCTAGTATATTAATAAAAATTGTATTACAACTAGATGTGTTTTTGCATAAATTTATTCCTGTGGAACAATTATTTTATATTCATCAGGAATTTCTTGGTCGGTTTCAACGTAATGGTAGTCCCTTTTAAAAGTGTCATAAACGGCATCATAAATAGTATTGGTTTCGACTTGTTTAATCATTTTATTATCGGAACTATAAATATGTTTTAGTTTTAAATTATTAACAGTTACAATTTCTTGAATAATCATATATTCTCCTTATAATTTTTATTCGGTTTCAGTGCTGGTAAAGCGGGAATAATAAGTGGCAGTTTCACTTGCTGTTGTTACAGGATTTGTATTTGCTTTAGCGTCGTCTAATGTAGGATGCCATGTTATTGTATATCCTTCAGCGGTCGCAGGCAACTCTGCGCCTTGTTCAAATTCCCCAAATCCAAACATAGGGTTGCCATATGCTTGATAGTTGGAAAAATTAAAATATTCATCATAATGCTGATAAGGAACTAATAAGTTCGTGCTGACATGGGTGCTAAAAGTATTTGAGGCTATTGTTATAGGTGTATCAATACAAAATTTTATAATTCTCAATTTTTTACATTCATAAATTGTTGAATAACAAAAATTTGTAAGGTTTGTGTGAATTTCAATTGTGTTTAAGTATTTGCAATTACTAAATAAGTAAATTGGCAAATAATTGAGAGGTGGATAAAAACGTACGGTTGTAAGATTTGAGCAATATGAAAGTGCGTAAGGTCCAGTAGAGTCGTTAAACCCGTTGTATACATTTGCTTCGGTAATAAAGGTGTAGGAAAATGCTTGTCTACCAACTTGTGTGCAAGTTTCGGGAATTGTAAGAACTCCAGTTAGATTTGTTTTGAAAAAAGCGTAGTCTCCTACAGTTAAAATGTGATTAGGTATTGTGAAGTTATGCTTGTTAAATATATTTTCGCTATTATCCATAGTATAAAATGCGTAAGGGCGAATTCTATCAACATTTGATGGTAATTCGATATCTATCTCTCCGCAACCAGAAACCATGACATTAAAACGATGAGTTATTATGTCCATTTCGCTAAAATCACAAGTTCCAGTTTTGATTTCGTTGTTTTGTGAGTAAAAGGTTTTTCCCGCTTTAACATCTTCTTCAGTTGCGGTAGTTGCGGTGAAGTCTATATTCATATTTTCTATAGCGTTGGTAATTTCGGTCGGTGTAGGGTTTCGATTACTTACGTTAACAACGATTCCGGATTGTTCAAGTAGTTCGCGTTGTCGTATGAGTTGTTGTTTGATAATATCAATTGAGTTCATTATTTCTCCTTTAAATTGTATTGTATGAAAGATATCGCCGATAAGGCAATAATAAAAATGTTATCAGTTGGGGATGATAACATTTGCTGTTAATAATTGCCGTCAATAATATTATCTACTTCCTCATCTAAAATATATGTTCCGGCAATGATAAAATATAACTCATTATCTATAGGTGATGATTGTAAAACTAATCCATTTACTTTTTGAGTGATGCTTTCCATTTGAGGTATTAATTTATCAACCTTAGGTGATAATATGGATAAATCTTGTTGATTTTCAAAGACGCTGGCATTAAGGTCGTTAAATTTTTGATTTAATTTAGTATTATCGGTTGTCAATGTTTGAATATTGCTAGTATTTTGAATTACCGAAGATTGAAGTTGAGTAATTGATGAGTTTATATTTTCAATCTGTTCGGGAGACATCCCTGATGAATTGGTGTCAATATTATCAACTTTGGTATTTAATTCATCATATTTAGATTCTAAATTTAATACTTTGTTGGTTAATATGTTATTGTTAATGCCTAGTCCAGTTACATCTCCGTCAAGATATAAATAGTCTTCGGCAAGTTCGTTATGTGAATTTTGTAATGCTTCATGTTTGGCTAATAGTTCGTTGTAATTATTATTAATGGTATTTAATTCGGTTTGTAATGACTGATTATTGTTTTGAACTTCGGTTTGAAGTGTTTGTTGATTGGTTTCAAGCTCGGACTGTTTGGTTGTTATATTATTAATTGACTTAGTTAATGCATTGTTATTAATTTCAAGACCGTTAATATCTGCTTCTAAATAGTGGTAGCGTGATACTATATTTTCGTATTCGCTGACAATTTCATTGTTTTGAGACACTAGTTGTTCATGGCTAGATTTTATATCGTTTATTTCTGTTTGGAATTGTTGAGTTGATGATTGTATTGTTTTGTACAATGTGTCCAATTCATCTACTTGTGTAGTAAGCGTATTTAACTGAGTTGATAATTCGGTAATAGCCTCCAAAGAGGGGTTATTTGTTTTAAGCCCGTCAATTTGATTTTGAAGATAGGAGTCGTAGTTTTGTAAATTATTAATAGAATTATTAGTCGAAAATATATCTGTTTGCAAATTTTGAATGGAATAAGTATTATCTTCAACATTTGATACAATAATGCTATATGTATTGCTGAGTGAAGATAAGTTAGATTCAAAGTTATGTACTTGTGTTTTAAATGTTGCTACATCGTTTTGCAGAGAATTTATTAAAGAAGATAAATTTTGCTCATCATTTAATATTGGTGACGAATTATCTAGTTGTTGCTTTAGTGCGTCTAATCTGTTATTAAGGTCACGTAATTTGCGATGTAGAATTTCAATAGAAATGTCCATAATTCTCCTTTTAGTGTATTTTTTCTTCCGAACATATTGTATACTATAAAATTTAAAAATGGAAGAAGTGGTGCCAATCTGTATATGTTATAATGCTTGTAAAAGGTGCTTAAAATAAATAGAATTTACA
>JBKSMT010000129.1:0-3002 GCA_046881945.1 Clostridia bacterium | reverse complement strand
AAATTGAAAAACAAGATAAACAAAATGAAATCTATGACAAGGTTGAACAAAATCGTCAAAAATATCTTGATTTAATGGCTGAAGATGATGTTGAAAATGCTATTAAGTTTAATCAAAAATTAAATGAACGTCTTGCAAAATTAGGTATTAAAACTTGTACTTACGTACCTAAGGAGGACAATGATGGAAAAAATTAAAATTGCAGTAGATAGTTGTGTTGTTATAATGCTTTCAAGGCTTGCTAGTGAAAATCTTAGCGAAAAAGATAAGGCTCTTATGGAATGTTTAAAACATAAAACTTTTAGTTATGATTTATATAAAGATGTTCCGAATAAATTTTTACCATCACTTTTAAAGGATAAATATTTTGGTATTTACGAAGAAGGAGATGATGGGCAAAAATATTACAATAATTTGCTAGATATGTATCGCCTATGGGAAATGGTACAAAAAGGCGTAGCCGAATTATATATAACTCCATCAGTTGCTGGCGAACTTGATTTTGAATGGTTTGAAGAGCAAATTGACTTTATTGACAAATATGTAAATGTCTTAAAAGTGAAAGATGAAGATGCTAAACTATTTTATGCTAAACGAGGATTACTAGCAAAGGACTATGTGGAAGGTGGTGCAATGCTTGAGCAATATAATGCGTCCCAACGCAAACGTGTACCACAAAATGATGCTTATATTATGGCGGAAGCTAGCTTGTTTGGATTGAATTTTGTAACAATAAATGAAAAAGATTTTATTAATAGTAATAAATGGAAAGATGATTATAAGCGAGGAGATAAAATTGCCGAGATTAACAATTCAAGAGGATTAATATTTTATTCAAATAAGCCTCATTGTAAAGTGAGCCCTAAGCCTATAACACTACATTCATTTATTATGCGTGCAAGACATTTTAGAAAGGATTGTAATAAGGATTTTTATATTACTAATCCTAATATTGATATGGAAGATTATACATATAAGAATCCATTATCTAAATAAAAGAGAGCACTAACAAGTGCTTTTTTCTTGACAAATGTATGTAAATTAGATAATATTAAAAGAATAGTAAAATGATTTAAAAGGAAGATATTATGATTAACTGGTTTCCTGGACATATGAATAAAACATTGAAGCAAATGCATGAGTTAAACAAGTTGTGTAATTGTTTTGTGTATGTGCTTGATGCACGTAGCCCACAGGCTTGTTTAAATCCTGAATTTGTAAAGGTGATAGGGGATAAGCCTATTGTGTATGTACTTAACAAAAGTGACAAGGCAAACGAACTTGCGACTACTAAATGGAAGCAATATTTTAATGCATTACCTAATAGTAAATGTGTGGTTACTAATGCTACTATTAGCAAAAGTTGTGGTGTTATAGTAAATGCTATTATGGATTTACTTAAAGATAAGGTTGAACAAAATAAGGCAAATCAAGTAAATTTTGTATTTCGTGCAATGGTTTTGGGCGTGCCAAACTCGGGCAAATCTACAATTGTTAATAATCTTTGTGGTAAAGCGCGTGCAGTCACTGGCGATAAGGCAGGCGTTACCAAAAATGTTCAATGGGTAACAGTTAATCCAACACTTCAAATTATGGATACTCCTGGAACATTGTGGCCAAGTTTTGAAGATGAAGATTTAGCTTATCAACTAGCATATATTGGTAGCATTAAAGATGATGTACTTAATATCAATGAGGTGGCGGGAAAGTTGGCAGTTAAACTTATTAATATTAAGTCAAAATTTATCGAATATTACAAACTTAACATAACACGTGAATATGATTTAACAAGTGATGAGGACTGGATTGAAGTACTTGGACTTGTGGCGCGTAAACGTGGTTGCATACTAAAGGGCAATGAAATCGACTACGAACGCGTGGCAAAATTAATACTTGGAGACTACAGAAAAGGAGTATTAGGCAGAATTACATTTTGTTTGCCAGACTAAAACTGAATGTAGTGAATAATGAATAGTGAAAAGTGAAAAATTAAGGACGCTTTCGCTTTATATACTAGGGGGATTATGTTAGAAAATATATTATTAGGGATTGTTTCAATTTGCACATTTATTTCATATTTTCCGCAAATTGTTAAAAGTTTAAGAACTAAACAAGCAGAAGATTTGAGTGTTGGTTCATGGATACTATGGGTTGTTAGTTCAGTTGCCTACACCTTATGGGCTTTCATATATACTAATAATTTTATGTTAATATTTGAAACGATAATGGAATTAAGTTTTTGCTTAATTATACTTATTTGTGCAATAGTGTTTAGAAATAATAAATCAATTAAAAAGGATGATTAAATAAATGATAGATACTAAACCATTATTTGAACATGATTTAAAGTTAAAACAAAAGTATAATCTAATTGCCGGAATTGATGAAGTAGGGCGAGGACCACTTGCAGGACCAGTGGTTACTGCATGTGTTATTATGCCATATGATGAAATGATTGATGGTGTGTTTGATAGTAAACGTGTAAGTGCTAAAAAACGTGAAAAATTATATTATATAATTTTAAGTAAAGCAATAGCATATTCAATTACGCTTGAAAGTGAAAAGGTTATTGACGAAATCAATATTTTACAAGCCACCAAAAAGAGTATGTTAAATTCATACAACAGCCTTAGTGTTAAACCTGACGTGTTGCTGGTAGACGCAGTTAAGTTAGATGTTGACTGCGAAACTTTGCCTATAATTAAAGGTGATAGCACTAGTTATGCCATTGCATGTGCTTCGATTGTAGCAAAGGTGTATAGGGATAGAATGATGGATAAATTTCACGAGCAATATCCTATGTACGATTTTGCTAATAACAAGGGTTATGGCACTAAAAAGCATATTGAAGCATTAAAAACTTTTGGCAAATGTCCAATACATAGAGATAGTTTTATATCAAATTTTGTGTCTAAAATTTGATAAGGATTAATGGAAAATGAATAATTAAAATTGATGTTGAGTTTAATTAAGCTAATAATTATTTTGCGAATAGATGCAAA
>JBKSMT010000128.1:0-5171 GCA_046881945.1 Clostridia bacterium | reverse complement strand
ATATTTATCATTGTCAAACTCACGTTGAATAACTTGAACTACACTTTTTTTCACTTTAACACTCCTTTAAACAATATATATTATATTTACGATAAAATATATTTACTTGCCAAAATAAGACAAAAATTTTAGGCAAATAATGCCTAAAACTTTTAAATATTATCGATAACACGTGCTATAAATCTATAGCCATATTTCTTACATACAGTTTCAAAACACCTATACAACTTTGAATATGTTACAGTACCTATAAATGCGTCCCAATCCACATCTTTACCGCCAAGTTCAAGTTCTAGCACTTCACCCTTGCGCACAACATTTACATATGTAACTTTGTTACAAATAACAAGTTCGTCTGACATATATGCTAACTCATCTTTAATACGATCGGCTCCAAAATCCATCTTGTCAGCCAAAATCATACATGCTGACACACTATCATAAAAGTTATCAGTTCTTCTACCTGTGTGGCTATTAATTGCACTACAAATAATATTAATATCTTTGGTAGGGAAATTATGCTTTTTAAGATACGTACGAGCCATTTCAGCACCTGTTTGCGCATGTAAATGTCCGCCATTTAAATGGCCTAAGTTATGCAATGCACAAGTAATCATTAACAAATCCTTTTCTCGTTCGTCCAAATTAAAACATTGTGCCAATTGCTTAGCATAAAATATTGTACCTAATGTATGGATTATTCCATAGTGCTTTGGTTTGTTTTGATTAAAAATATCTATTTGATTTAAGATAGCCATTACTTCCCTATCTTGTAAGATATCTAAATAATTCATTTATCCCCCTTAAAACTTGAAATATTTAAATATATATTAACATATTTATATTGCATTATGCAACAAAATTTGACAATATACGTAATAAACTTTTAATTAAAAATTATTAAATTATAAAATAAAATCTTCGTTATTTAAATTCTTGAATATCATTTCATTTTCATCTAATTTGCGCATTGTTGAATCATAATATCCGTCTTCATATTCATAAACTGGTGAACCTTGAATAGTAAACCCAACCATATCTTCCTTTTCAATCGATTCTTCGTGACTATCAGTAATTTTGTTCATATTAATCTTACCTTTAAATTTATGGCCAGTAAGGTTACCTCTAATATTGATATTAGATGTTCTAACTTTAGCGATGATTTCCTCAATAAGTTCATCCGAAGCATTGTTAACCTGCTTGTAATCAAATGCAATATCAATTAAAGTTTGCTCAATTGCTTGTGCTTGAATTTCGTTAGATTGAAAGTGCATATCTTCAATCTTCTTTTCACCTTTACGTCTTGGAGGTTTACCACTACATTTTAAACGGCTATAATTATATCCTCTAAGCCTACTAACCTTAGTTTTTTGAACAATATTTTTGATATTATCCTTACTAATCCTACCGCCTGAGGTATTATAATAATCATAAATTTCTTGCAAATATCTACATCTAAAATCCAAAAATAACATTAAATCTTCACAAGAAAGATTATCTATCCATTGTGATGCAACTGTCTTATACTTTTTCTTAACATAAGTATTAAATTCGCTTAATGAATTAAAGCCCATTTTAGATAAAAAAGTATCGCGAGTATACCCTAACACGTCGCGCATTTGACCATTGTCAAAAAGCGAATATAAAAATGCACTATATTCATCATTTTTTGCCCTAACCATATCGCGTAACGCGTCCCAACATTGTCTATCCGTCAACCTCAAGGTAACACCTCCTAACAATATTTACTTATATTTTACCCTAAATGTCGAATTTTGTCAAGGTAAAATACAAAATCACTTATTTATATCCTGTTTTATGTCAATTTTTACTCTAAAGTCTATCAAATTGAAACACTTTACGAACTTTTTTAAAAATTTTTACACTCAAAAATCCACTTAAAATAAGCACATTGTTGAATTTTACAAAAAAAAATTAAAAAAATTTTGGAAAAGGGTATTGACAAATCAAAAATCTGTGTTATTATTATAGCGTCAGCTTGGTCAGATGGTCGCAGGATAGTTGTAATGGCTATCGTGAGGAAAGTCCGAGCTTCACAGAGCAGGGTGCTGGCTAATTACCAGTCTAGGCAACTAGAAGGAAAGTGCAACAGAAATATACCGCTATACCCCTGAGTGGTTATTGTAAGGATGAAAAGGCGAGGCAAGAGCTCACCGCATATCTGGCGACAGATGTGGTCCATGTAAACCCCACCCGAAGCAAGGTTAAGAAAAACATATTAGTTGCTCGCTAAGTTTTTCAAAAATACCGCTAAAATTGATACGGTAACGATTAATTTAGATAGATGACCATCAAATACAGAACTCGGCTTATAGACCAAACTGCCACCTAAATGCTTTCATCCTTTTCGGATGACAAAAAGAGGACGAAATTATCTCGCGTCCTCTTTTTTCGTATTATTTTAAAATTTTTATTAAAATTTTCTTCCTCACCCACTTATTTTTATTGACAAAATTTAAATATATGATATAATTCCCATATACTTTAAAGGAGGATTTTATGGGTATTATTAATTTGAATTTTGATGAAAAAGAATTGGAGGCTATCAATGCTCCCCTTGAAGATAAAACTCAAGCCGTTTACAGAGAATATGTGATTGGAACTAGCTTTAACATCAACTGCCGTTTACCTCAAGGTAATTACGGAATAGTTTTTAGGTCTAAGCAAGATGCACAAAATGCATGTGGAGATTTCCATATGAAAGGATTATCTGCATTACGCAATCAAAATCGTGTTATATTGCAACTTAATGAGAATAAAAAGGTATCATTTGTTGTGTCAGGCGGTGGTTGTAAGGAACTTATTACAAATTTACGTAAACAAGTAATATTGCATGAACGCAAATTACAACAAGAGGACAATTTAGGTCTTTAATTACATAAAAACGATATGTTTAATATCGTTTTTTTATATCCCCTATTGACAAACCTCAAGTTTGTGATATAATTTATTTAATTTTAGGAGAAATTTATGATACAAAACTACGAATTTGAAATTAATTATATCTATGATAGCCCATGTGGTTCAAAAAATAATATTCGCGCCTATTGCCCTGGTCGCGAAAGCAAACATCTGCCAAACACATATAATATTAAATGCCATAATTTACCAAAAGGAACATATTCATTAAAGAATAAGAAAGTTAATTTTCACTTTAATACCCAGTATGAAATGGTATATGGCGATATGAGCGATAGTTTACGTGAATACTTTGAAAATTGGGGAAATTTTTCGTTTAAAGTTTTAGGCGATTGCGAATTTATACTTCAAGTAAAAAGATGTAAACGTAAAGATATTGAACCTATCGTTGTCGCTTTGCGTGAACAGGCACTCAAAAACTATAAAAAATCACAACAAAAGCAAGAAAGTTTAATTCAAAAGGATATTAAAAAACATACCGATTTGGGCGAAGAATATAATAGAACTTCGTTTGAGGAAACAATACTAGATTACTTTAATGATGATGAAGATTTAGTGGTTGATTTAAGCAAATCCGCTAAAGATATTGATGTTAAATATCTTCAACTAATGAAATTAATGCAAGATAAAAATAGATATGAAATTAAACAACAAAAATTAGATATGGAATCAATGGAACTTGCCATCCGCGAAAACAAATTACTAAATCAATAAAAAAAGTGGTTTAATAACCACTTTTTTTATGCACGTTCAACTGATTGAACCTTATTAATTTGACGTATTTTAGTTATAACCTTGTTTAGTTCATCACTTGATTTTAGACTAAGTGTTAACAAATATTCGTTAAGATTAGTTGGGTTAATTTCCAACGCATTAATCTTAACATTCATTTTTTCAAGCAAGTTACTCATTTGTGATAACACACTATTATCGCCCACCACATTAATACGTGCAAGGTACATTGAACCCTTACTATCATCCCAACTTACTGAAATAAAACGATTATTGTCAAGCGTCCTTACATTAATACAATCCTTACGATGAACTGTAACGCCACGTCCTTGAGATACAAATCCTATTATATCATCACCAGGAATAGGCAAACAACATTTAGCAAACCTTGTCATCATGCCTTTAGTATTGTCAACAAGTACATTACCACTAGACTTAACAGGCTTGTACTCAGTTGGCTTTTTGACTTCAACCTTAGGCATTAAACGTTTAACAATACTATCGCTATTAAGTGTACCTGAACCTATCATAGCATACATTTCGTCTAAATCAGCTAATGAATATTTACTAAAAGTAGATTCCAATTTATCGCTTGCAAGTAGAGTTGCTACACTAGTTTGATTATTCTTAGCACTAGTTTCAAACATTGACTTGCCAAGTCGAATATTATTTTCAACAAATTGCTTTTTAAAATAACTATTAATCTTAGTACGTGCCGAACTTGTTTTGACAATCTTTAACCAATCCCTTGAAGGCCCTTTGTTGTCGTTGCCAAGCAATATTTCACACACATCACCATTTTTAAGCTCTGTAGTAAGTGGTACAAATTTTCCATTAATTTTAGCACCTATACATCTGTTTCCTATATTTGTATGTACAGCGTAAGCAAAGTCAATACAATTAGCACCTACTGGAAATTTGATAATCTTACCATTAGGTGTTTGTGCATAAATTTCGCTATTAAACATGCCTATTTTTACCGTTTCGGTAAATTCCTTACTACTCAAATCCTTATTTTCATCAATAAGTTCCTTTAACCAGTTAATTGATTTATCAAAATTACTTGCTTTGTGATTTTTATCCTTATATATCCAGTGTGCAGCAACACCATATTCGTTAAAATGATGCATTTGATTTGTACGAATTTGCACCTCGACTGGACGATTATTTTCAGCTAAAATGCAAGTATGGATTGATTGATATCCATTAGGTTTTGGAGTTGCAATATAATCCTTAAATCTAGAAGGAATTATTGAAAACATTGCATTAATACGCCCAAGCACTGCATAGCACTCTTCAATCGTATCAACTATAACACGCACAGCCATCAAGTCGTATATTTGACCTAATGTTAATTGCTTAGATTTAAGTTTGTTATACACACTTGCTAAGTGCTTTTCACGACCATAAACTTTACCTTTAATTCCCATTAAAGTTAAAGTTTTTTGGATTTTTTCAATAATTAATTTAACTTGTGTTTTACGTTCGTCCTTATTAAG
>JBKSMT010000127.1:0-2059 GCA_046881945.1 Clostridia bacterium | reverse complement strand
TTCCATAAATATATTTTATCATAAAATCATACAAAAATCAATACAAAAAATAAATTGCTTTATATTTAAAATAATTATTCATGTTTATGCGTAAACTAAAGTATGCAAAAAGTTAGTGCGTGGATTTTGGTTATAATGTATGTTGCAATAGTTGGCTTTGCAATATATTTTTGCAATATTTCAATTAATTACCCTAAAAAATATAGTGACGAAATTAAATATGTATGTAGTAAATTTGATATACCCTTACACACTTTTTACGCACTAGTTAATACCGAAAGCGGATTTAATCCAAACGCCAAATCACGAGCAGGCGCTATAGGTTTAACTCAAATTTTACCATCAACTGCCGAATACATTTGTATTAAAAATAATCTTGAATTTTCTAATTATGATTTATACAATCCACTTGATAACTTGTACCTAGGTGCTATGTATTTGGATTATTTATTAAAAAAATTTGATAGCATTTACTCATCACTTGCAGCATATAATGCTGGTGAAACCGTGGTGCGCGATTGGCTAAATAATCCTAAATATTCGTACGATAAAATTGATTTATATAATATCCCTTATAGCGAAACTGATAATTATATTAAAAAAATAAAAAACAGTGAAAAAATATATCACGATTTTTATAAATTAAAATAAAAAAATATTTATGTAAAAAACAATATTGACTAGTTTTAATATTGTTTTTTATTAAAATTAATATTGATTTAACACTATTTTATAGCAAATTTAAATTAATATGAATGTTTTTTGATTTAATTAATTTATTTTTATGTATTAATTTTATTTGAATTTTCGTATTTGGATTATTAATGATATTATAATCATTATTAAATAAATTGCACTAAAAATACCTATACCAAAATACAAATATCTTACAATAAAATCAAATCCCAAGTTAGCAATAATTTGACTAGTTATTATTACTAACATCAATGTAAATGCTCGGTTGGTTTTAGGCTTTGATAACACTTGCCAACAACTATAAGTACTGATTTGTAAAGTTGTAAAAAGTGCACATACCACGCACCATAAATACAATACAAAAAACACATTGCCCATACCTTTACTTAACGCTAGCATTGGCATATCTCCATCCACACCAACAAGTGCAAATGATGATATTAAAATAATTGTTGTTAATAATATTGCGCTTACTAAACTTAATGTTGATGGCTTAGATTTACAGTTAAACAACACTGCAATCAATGTAACAAAGTTATGACAAGCAAACACAATAGGAAACGCAAAATCAATTCCTAAATTACCAACTTGACTAGCACCTGCGTTACTATTAGATAATGCATTGATTATAATCATAATAATAATTATAGGCGTCATAACGCTAGCGATTTTTCGCACACGCCTAATACCGCCAAACATAACTACAAATGTAATAATACTTAAAATAACTGACACAAGCGGGAAATGGATGTTAAGATAATTATTTACAAGATTATCGCATCCTGCAAGCATTGCCGAACTAGTTACAACCATCACCAATGTAAGCACCATATCACCTATTTCGTAATATCTTCCAAAAGCAAATTTGTTAAGTGATGTAAGATTACAAATATTAAATCTATGCTTGATATGTAATATAAACCAACTTAATATCACAAATACAATACCAAAAATAATGCTTGCTACAATCACGCTTTTGCCTGCCACAAAATAATGTGAAATCTCCTTGCCTGTAACAAAACCCACTCCAACAATTCCGCTAATCACAAAAAATATATCAATAAACAATATCTTAAATTTATTCATTAATAATTAATATGATAATTAATACCAATTAATTCCGCCAACAAGTAATTATTTGTTAGCAATATATTAGTAAATAAAAAACAGACACAAAGTAACCCTTGTGTCCGTTTATGTTATATACCTTTTAAAGCATATTTAGATTATTAATTAACCTTTTTATGGAAATAATATTTACTACTAGACTTTTTCAATTCATCAAGAATACTATCCACACTATCAACTTTATCAGCATCATTGAACGCTGTATAAGTAGCTGATCTAGTCTTGTACCAATTAT
>JBKSMT010000126.1:0-5660 GCA_046881945.1 Clostridia bacterium | reverse complement strand
TGTATTGATTTTGGATATTGTTGTTAGCAATATTTAAATTTACAAATGTTTTTAAAGGGGCAAGATGATTAATATCGCAAAATAGGTTAAAGAAATAGTCTACTAAATTAGGATTGTTGTACACGGCAAAAAATCTTTCTTGATAGTTAAAACATACTTTTGATATATTTTCAATAGTGTGAACAAATTCTGAACTATCCATTATTAATATTATGTAGTTTTCTGGATTTTTCATTTCCGAAAATAGAGATGTTTGATTATGCAATTCCTTAAACGGTATATTGCTTTCAGTTAAGATTTGATATATATTTTGTAAATTGGTAGAATTTTTTTCACTATAAACTATAAGATTATTAGATGTATACATAAAAACCTCTAGAAATAATTTTCTACATTATAACATGTCGCTGAAATCCGGTCAAGAATATACTGGTAAAACGCTGAAAATGATAAGTAATTCATAGAATATATGTTCTAATTATGTCGAAATATGGCAAAATTTTCAAAATAAGCATTTTTTTATTGCTTTTGATATTTGCCGATTGTGGTTGCTTGGACTTGATTTTTTAGGGATTAAGTGTTAAAATAATATCATATTAAACATATTAGAGGATGATAGTATGCAAAAAATATTAAGTACTATGCGTAAGGCAGTAGAAAAATATAACTTAATTCAAGATGGTGATAAAATTGCTGTTGGATTATCGGGCGGTAAGGATAGTTTGGTTTTATTAAAAGCGCTTAAGATGTTTCAGCGGTTTGATATATATAAATATGATATTGTTGCGGTAACTGTTGATATATATTCCGGCAATGAGGATTATTCGCATCTTCAAAAATTTTGTGATGAATTAGAAGTTGAGCTGGTGGTAGAAAAAACTGATATACATCAAGTGGTATTTGATGAACGTAAGGAGAAAAATCCTTGTTCGTTATGCGCAAAAATGCGTAGAGGGGCATTAAATAGCGTAGCAATTAAATTGGGGTGTAATAAAATTGCGCTAGGCCATCATCTGCAAGATGTGATTGAAACGTTTTTCTTGTCGTTGCTATATGAAGGGCGTTTAAGTACTATGAAGCCAAAATCATATATGAGTAATTCGCAAACAACTTTGATAAGACCCTTATTCTTAACTCATGAAAAAACTATTAAAAGTGTAAGTAGAGAGTTTCCTGTTAAGAAAAGTAAATGTCCTGCGGACAAGAATTCAAAACGACAAGATGTTGAAAAATTGATTGAGTTTATTGACGAGGCAATACCTGATAGTAAAAAAAGGATTGAAAGTGCTATAATCTCTATAGAGAGTTACAACTTATTAGATAAGGAATAATCTTTTGTTTATAAATTTGTAATTTAATTTATTTTTGGAAGACTTAATGAATTTTATTTTGTCATATTTTGTCGAAAGAGGGAGTATATATACGCAAAGGAGTTTTGTGTATGTGTCAGGATATTTATTTACGCACGATGCAGTACGCGTGGTTTATTGTTGATAACAACGCTACTATTAGGGCTACTGCTAAAAATTTTGGTGTTGCAAAAAGTACTGTTCATTATGATTTAAAAAGCAGATTAAAATATTATAACAGAGAACTTTATTTAAAAGTAAAACAAATATTGCAAACTAATTTCGATGAAAAACATATTCGTGGAGGTATGGCTACTAAGCAAAAATATCTGCATGAACGTGAGGTTAAAAATTTTAATGAATTTAATAATTTCGAATATTGAAATTAAATCAAATAAATATTATATTTAATTAATATGAAAATATAAAAATATATTATATTTAAGTATATTTAACGCAAATTAAATAAAAAAATAAAATATTTTAAATATTTTATTTTTTTTATTAAAATCTTTGTTTAAATCCTGCGTGTGCTACTGTAAGAACATATATTTTATTTGCATTATATTTCTTTAAAAGTTTGCTTATTTCATTGGTGGTGCTACCAGTTGTAAATACGTCATCAATAAGTAATATATTTAAATTCTTGAATTTTTGCTTATCTGCGATATCGAAGCAATCTTTAACATTTTCTTGACGTTCTTTTCGTGTTAACTTGGTTTGTGTTGAAGTGTCGCGTATGCGGACTAAGTCATGATTGAATTCTATGCCGGTTAATTTTGATAAATTTATTGCTAATTCACGTGATTGATTATAGCCTCTTTCTTTTTCACGTTTTTCAAATAATGGAACATAGCAAATTAAATCAATATTCCAATTTTGAAATAATAATATATCATATAAAAAGTATGATAACGGTTCGGCAAGGAATTTGTATTTAGCATATTTAAATTTGTGAATTGTTTTGACTACGGTTCCATCAAAATTTAATGCGGAACGTGCAACCTCAAAATCAAAGTTTGTTGATTTACAGTTTAAGCAGATTCCCTTTCCGTCTTTTTCAAATTGTAGTCCACATCGTGTACAGAAGTTTGCGTGGATAAATGGTAAATTTGTTTGGCAGTTTTCGCATAAGTCGTATACATTTTTTTGTTTGATTTCATTTTTACAACAAATACATTTAATATGTTTTGGATAAAATGTATTTAATATTATTTGTTTGATTTTTGATATAAATTCCATAATTAATCCTAAGGGTTGTATTTTTTGCATTCATCTTGTAAGTAATCTTTTAATAAGGTGAAGCGTTTGGCTGTGTAATTATTATATATCATGCGTGCCATATTTTGTTTGCTACCTATTAGTACTACAACTTTTTTTGCACGTGTGATTGCAGTGTATAATAGATTACGTGTAATGATTATAGGTGCGCCTGAAACCAACGGGATAACGACGGCATCAAATTCACTACCTTGACTTTTGTGTATAGTTATAGCGTATGCCAATGTTAATTGATTTAATTCGCTTCGTGGATAAGTACATATTTTACCATCATCAAATTTTACCGTAATGTCATAAGTATTTGGAAGTATTTCAATAATGTGACCTATATCACCATTGTATACGCCCATGCCGTCAATACGTTCGCCACGTTCGCCTAATTTGTAGTATTCTAGTTCGTAATTGTTTACTATTTGCATAACTTTATCGCCTACACGGAACTTGGTAAAGTCTTGTTCGACTTGAGTTCCGTTGAAATGAGGATTTAATATTTGTTGCAAGCGTTTATTTAAGTTGTCGATTCCGCATACTCCAGCGCGCATAGGTGCTAATACTTGTATGCGGTCGCTATCTATTTTAAAGTAATTTGGCAACCTTGTTGCGACCATGTCTATTATTTTGTCGGCACAATCATCGGGATTGTTGTTTTGTTCGTAAAAGAAATCCTTACTTGCATTGTTAATGGTTGGCATTTTGCCACTATTTATTAAGTGGGCATTGACTATAATAAGGCTATCTTTATCTTGGCGATAAATTTGATTTAAAAATGCTACTTGGATTTGCTTAGACTCGATAATATCGCGCAAAACATTGCCTGCGCCCACAGATTGTAATTGGTCTTTATCGCCAACCATAATTAAGCGTGATGTTGGTCGTACTGCCTTAAGTAATGAACAGAATAGGCTGATATCAACCATTGACATTTCATCTATTATTATAACATCGGCATCTAGAGGATTGCTTTCATTGCGATGGAAAATGCTTCCTCCATCCTTTGTTGGATTTGTTTCGAGTGCTCGATGTATTGTTTTGGCTTCTTGCTTGCAGGATTCACTTAAACGTTTAGATGCTCGTCCTGTTGGTGCTAGTAATAGAACTTTTTTGTGAGTCGCTTCTAATATGTTTAATATGCATCTAACTATTGTTGTTTTGCCGGTGCCTGGTCCGCCCGTTATTACTGAAGCGCCGTTATTGAGTGCTGTCTTTATTGCTGAAATTTGATCTGTATTAAGCGTTATTTTGTTTAATGCTTGATATTCGCTAATGTGTGATGAAAAGTCTATTTGTCCTTCAAATATGTTTTGAGCTAATAGCATAAGTTTGCGTGCTACATATAGTTCTTGGTAATAAAATCTGTTTGCAACAACAATATCCTCGCTATGATGTGTAAAACATTTTACAATGCCTTCGATTGCCATGAATTCTAATACTTGATCAATTTTAGGGCTGTCTTGTGGTAAAAAATTTAACAGTTTTAGTGACGAGTCGTACAATAAACTTTTTGATAAATATGTGTGCCCCTCTTTTTCGCTGGCTTGTTTTAAACAGTGTAAAATCCCTGCTTTGATGCGGTCTTCACTCATTGGGTCTACGCCTGTTTTTTGAGCTATTGCGTCGGCGGTTGCAAAGCCTATACCGTCAATATCTTCAACTAATTTATAGGGGTTTGTCTTTACTTGGTTTATGGTATTTTCCTTATAAATATTAAATATTTTCAATGCTAAATTTGTTGATATTGAGTGTGATTGTAAAAACATGACCGCTTCCTGCATTACTCGACATTCGGCATAAGCGTTGCCTATTTCAAAAGCTTTATCCTTGCTTATTCCTTTAATTTCGGCAAGGCGTATTGGGTTTAGTTCGATTATTGCTAATGTGTCAGTTTTGAATTTGTCCACAATTTTTTTAGCAGTTACGGGGCCTATCCCTTTAATTATTCCGCTACTCAAATATCTTTCGATGGCAAGGCATGAACTTGGTTGTAATACCTTTACTTCTTGTACGCTAAACTGTTCTCCATATCTACTATTTACCGAGGTTTGTCCCTCCATTTCAACTGATAATCCTGCGCTTACTTGGGGAAATTTTCCTACTGCAGTAATGCGTTGATTGTTGGCATTAACTATTAATACCGTATAATTATTTTCTTCATTTCTAAATATTATGTCTTCTACTGTTCCTATTAATTTCATAATAATATTATAGTCAATAATTTATGTTTTGGCAAGTTAAGTTGTGATAATTTAATAAATATAAAATAACTCTTTACTTTTTTTGCATTTTTTGATACAATTTGCAGGTAAAGGAGTGAGTATGCGCGTTTGTAATCTAGCTAGCGGTAGTAAGGGTAATTGTACATATGTTGAAAGTGATTTTGTGCGATTGCTTGTTGATGTTGGCGTTAGTGCTAAATATGTTGTTGATAATTTAAGGGATTTAAATATTGAGCCCGAAACAATAAATGCAATATTAATTACACATGAGCATAGTGATCATATTAAAGGAGTTGCTAACTTTGCTAAAAAATATAATACAAAAATATTGTGTGCCGAAGTGCTCAAGTCTGTACTTATCTCGCAACTTATGGGGTGTGAGCATTTAATCGAGGCTTATGCTGGGCAATTTGAAATTGGAGATTTGAAGGTCATGCCATTTCCATTATCGCACGATAGTGTGGCATGTTTTGGTTACCGAATTATTGACGGCGATGCCAGCGTTTCAATAGCAACGGATATGGGGTTTTGTCCTGAAAGTGTGTTTAAAATAATTAAATCAAGTGCGCTTGTTTTTTTGGAATCGAATTACGATCCTGAGATGTTGTTTGCGTGCAATTATCCTCCGTTTTTAAAAAAGCGCATAATGGGTAATAGCGGTCACTTGTCTAACAAGGATTGTGCGCTTATTGCTGAAAAACTTGCATATTCTGGTACTAGACAAATAGTGTTGTCGCATATTAGCGAAAACTCAAATACTCAGTTTTTGGCATATACTACGGTTAAAAATTATTTGGAAAGTAAGGGTATTATTGTT
>JBKSMT010000125.1:0-5043 GCA_046881945.1 Clostridia bacterium | reverse complement strand
TATATATTTTAATAAAAAACTATTAAAAACAACTATGGGTAAAGGATATTAATCTTTGTAAACTAGTTGTTTTTTTATTATGTTTAAATTTCAAAAATCGACCTAAAAAGCGGTTTAATGTATTTGACTATTTATTAAATTGCATATATAATAAAATATATAAAATTGTAAGGAGATAATATGAAAAAACGTAGTGAAATTGATGAAAAGTATAAGTGGGACTTGTCAAGTTATGTTAAAGATGAAGTTGAATTAAAACAAAATTTACAATATTTGCAAGATAATGTAAATAAATTTAAAGAATATTATAATAATTTAACTGATAAATCAATTTTAAAAGAATATTTGAAAACTAGTGAATATTATGAGGATATTCTTATTAGAAGTGTTGAATATGTGGGATTGAATTTGGAAACGGATTTTAGTGATGCAAAATACTTAAGTTGGGAACAAAAGTTTGAAAATGTAATGCAGAAATATAATGAAACAACATCTTTTGTTGAACCTCAAATGATGGAGTTTCCAGATGAATATTTAAATGAATTGATTGCTGATGAAGAACTTAAGGATTATGATTTGATATTTAAGAATATATTGAAGAGTAAAGATCACAAAATAAGTGAACAGGAAACTGAATTGTTGAGTAAGATGTCTAATTTTCTAGGCAATGATAGTAATGTATTCTACACTTTAACAAATGGTGAACTTTATTTCGAAGATGCACTTGATAGTAAAGGGAATAAACATATTGTTAGTGATGCTAATTATAGAAAGTTAATGGAGAATAGTGATAGAGTTTTAAGAAAAAATTCATATCTTTCATCTATGAAAGAGTATTGTGGGAAAAATAGAACTTTGGCTAGTTTATATATAAATGATATTAAAGCAGATATCTTTCATGCTAGGTTAGCAAAATTTGATAATGTAAAACAGGAAAGAATGTTTGAAGAACAAGTTGATGAGTCTGTTTACAATAATTTATTAAAAAATATTAATCAACGGCTAAACATTATGCATAAAATAATGGAATTAAAAGCCAAATATTTAAACATATCGGATTTTGCAAACTATGATTTAGCAGCATCTAAAGAAATTAATAAAGAGTTTTCGATGGATGATTCTATTAAAATGCTTAAACAGTGCGTAAAATTATTAGGAGACGATTATCAATCGAAGGTTGATTATCTATTAAATGTTAGAGCAATTGATTGGTTGCCAAATGAAAACAAAAATCATGGAGGATTTTCAGTTAGCCTTTATAAGTGCTTACCAGTAATTTTGTTAAATCATGTAAATAGTTACGAGTCTCTAAATGCTTTAGTTCATGAAATAGGACATTCGGTCCATGCGTTATATTCACATCAAGCGCAACCACGCACAAAGGGTGAGTGTGTTATATTTACAGCAGAAGTTGCCAGTACGGTTAACGAAATACTGTTAAGTATATATTTATTAAAAAATGCAAATAATGAAGATAAAAATTATTATTTATTTCAATTATTTAATAATATTATTGCGGCAGTATTTATGCAATCGATGTATTCCGAGTTTGAAGATTATACACATACGCAACTTGAAAACGATAAAATATTGACATATAAGGAATGTAATGATAAATGGTATGAGTTAAATAAAAAATATTATGGTGATAAAGTGGTATTGCTTGATGAAATAAAATATGGTTGGAGTAAGATACATCATTTTTACAGACCTTTTTATGTTTACAAATATGCTACGGGATTTATTAGTGCGTTGTGTATTGTTCAAAACTTGTTAGAAGATAGTGAGTATTATAAAAAGTATATTAATTTCCTAAAAAGCGGTTGTAGTAAGCCCCCTGTGGAATTATTGCAAGATATAGGTGTTGATTTAACAACTGACGAACCTTATAATAAAGCATTTAAATTTATTGAAAATTTAATTAATGAATTAAATATTTAATAATTATTGATAATATAAAATAATTCAAGCAAATAATCTATAATATAGTATATTTAAATAATTATTTAATTAAATTAAACAAATATTAATATTTAATTATTTAAATAATATTCTGTAAGTAACACAAATTAAAAATTATATTAATAAATATTATTTATTCTTTTGCAAAAAATAAATATTAATGATATAATAGAGGTGTAAAATGCTAGACAAAAAAACTACTGCAGTATTAAAGGTTTTAGGTAAACTTGGTGAGGATAGTGCTTATAAGGTTGTGACGGTTGATGAAATATTAAGTTCACTTAGTTCGCGTAATCAGTACGATGCTGATGGGATTAAGCAGGTTATTGAATTTTTGCGTAAGCAGGAATATATCGTGCTTAAGTTTGAAGAGGATGCTACTTTTTGTTATTCGTTACTTCCTAAGGCACGTATTTATTTGGAGCAAAATAGTGCTAATGTAAAACCTAAAAAACAACACTTGCCTTATGGATGGTTGGTTTTGAATATGATATTGAGTTCGGTGGGATGTTTTGTGGCAACGTTATTGTTTTATTATGTTTTAGGGTAGGTTAAAATGTTATCAAGAAAAGAAAAGTATATAATGGAATATTTATATCAAAGGTGTACTGGTAAAAATAGTTGTTTGATTAATCCGCGTGAGATTATAACTTTTGCCAGCGATAGATATATAATGTATCCGCCTGAAGTTGAAAAGATTGTTACAAATCTTGTTTATGATAATTATATTGAAGTTGCTAAAAGTGATAAGAAGGGTGAAATGGTATATTGCGTTTCGCTTAAACTTAAAGGTCAAGGTTTTCATCGCGAACTGGTTAATGATAAGCGTACAATTATGGTAGCTGTTGGCAGAACTGTTGTGCTTGCAGTCCTAAGCTTTTTGATTACATGGATATTAAAGATATTAATATTTTAAAAATACTTTTAATAAGGATTTTTTTATATATTATAATAAATCTTTAAAAAAGTATTTTAATTTGATTAAATATGTGGTAGAATAAAAGATGATAAAAGGAGAAAACTATGGAATATCGCAGTTTTGAACTTGTATCTAAATTCAAGCCAACTGGTGACCAGCCTCAAGCGATTGAAAAGTTGGTTGAAGGTATAAATGATGGATTGCAAGCGCAAGTGCTTAAAGGCGTTACTGGTAGTGGTAAAACGTTTACAATGGCAAATATAATTGCAAAGTCAAATCGTCCAACACTGGTTTTAGCACATAACAAAACTTTAGCTGCACAATTGTGTAATGAGTTTAGGGAATTTTTCCCTAATAATCGTGTTGAATTTTTTGTTTCGTATTACGATTATTATCAGCCTGAGGCATACATAGTTTCAAGCGATACTTATATCGAAAAAGATATGAGTGTTAATGATGAAATTGATAAGCTTAGGCATAGCGCAACATCAAGTTTGTTGGAACGTAGCGATACAATAGTTGTAGCTAGTGTATCCTGTATTTATGGACTTGGTGCACCTAAGGAATATTATGATTTGCATATTTCACTACGTGAGGGAGATGTGGTGGATCGAGATGAAATTATACGTAAGCTTATTAGTATTCAATATACCCGTAATGATATCGATTTTCAACGTAGCACCTTTAGGGCAAGAGGCGATATTTTGGATATATTTCCAGCAAGTAGTAGCGAACGTGCTATAAGGGTTGAATTTTTTGGAGATGAAATCGAAAAGATTAGTGAATTTAATCCTGTTGATGGTAAAGTGTACAATAGATTGCAACATACGGCAATCTTCCCTGCATCGCACTATGCGGTGGGTAGCGAACGCTTGCAGTCAGCATTGCATCAAATACGTCAAGATGCGGTGGAACGTGAACAATATTTTTTGAGTCAAGAAAAATATATTGAAGCGCAGCGTATTAGAGAGAGAACTAACTATGATCTTGAAATGATGCAAGAAATGGGATATTGTTCGGGCATTGAAAATTATAGTAGATATTTTGATGGTAGAAATCCAGGTGAACCGCCATATACATTACTTGATTATTTCCCTGATGGATTTTTGTTGTTTATAGATGAAAGCCATATAACATTACCACAAGTACGCGGTATGTTTAATGGTGATAGGGCACGTAAAACTGCACTTGTTGATTATGGGTTTAGGTTGCCATCGGCATTTGATAATAGACCATTAAATTTTAATGAATTTAATAGTCGTATAGGGCAAGTTGTATATGTGTCGGCAACGCCAAATGATTATGAATTGAATTTAGCTGGGCAAATGGTTGAGCAGGTAATTCGTCCAACATATTTATTAGACCCTGAAGTTGAAGTGCGACCAAGCGAAGGTCAAATTGACGATTTGTATAGCGAAATACAAAAAGTTATTGAAACTGATGGAAAAGTGTTGGTTACCACCCTTACTAAAAAGATGGCGGAAGATTTGACTACATATTTTAGTGAAAGTGGAATTAAGGTTAAGTATCTTCATAGTGATATTGATACACTTGAACGGGTAAAGATTATAAATGGATTGCGCGCGGGCGAATTTGATGTGCTTATAGGTATTAACTTATTGCGAGAGGGTTTGGACATGCCTGAAGTTAAACTGGTGGCAATATTAGATGCTAACAAGGAAGGATTTTTACGTAGTACAACATCGCTTATTCAAACAATCGGTAGATGTGCACGTAATAGTGAGGGGCGAGTGATTATGTACGGTGATACAATTACTGATAGTATGCGTCGTGCTATTGACGAAACTAATCGAAGACGCGAAATTCAAATTAAATATAATCAAGATCACAATGTTAAACCGATGACAATTAAAAAAGATGTGGTGGATACATTGAAGATTTCTATGGATATTGACGAAGTTCAAATGAATAAGGAACAAATTATAAATAATATAGAAAAATTAAAAGCACTTATGGCAAGTGCATCAAAACAACTTGATTTTGAAAGTGCTATTAAACATCGTGAAGAAATTTCAAAATTAAAAAGCAAATTAAATAAAAAATAATTAATTAAAAAAATATTAAAAATAAATTTAATTAATGAATTATTTTAAATAATTAAATTATTAATAAAATACTGTAAAATAGATAAAAATAATATT
>JBKSMT010000124.1:0-5016 GCA_046881945.1 Clostridia bacterium | reverse complement strand
TAATTAAATTAACATAAAAAAAATTCCAGATTTAGTTCTGGAAATTTTTTATTCTTTTACACGTCTTTTCAATATAAGCATTGCTATTAAATAGTATACTACTACTTGAACCAGTAACACTCCTATTTGCCACCACAATATAACCCCATTAAACATCATTCCGTTTAATAATCTTACAAATGGCACTACAGGGAAACAGTATAATAAAATTTGAACAAATATTGGTGTAGCCTGAACATAAACCATTGTTAATATAAACATTGGCAAAACGATAGTTAACATATCTATAAATATAGTTGCAATTTGACTTTTTAACAAACTAAAAATCAAACCCATTGCTATAACCGCTAATACAAATACGCTGGTTAACAACATTGCTAACAAGATATTTATTTGAAAATGTATTTTAAAAAATAATGAACCCATACTATACAGCACAACTAATTGTGCAAAACCTAATAAATAATATGGAACTACCTTGGACATTAAATATCTATTAGTCCCCACTGGCATATATGATAGGTTTTTGCTGACATTTGTTTCGTTATCACGCGACATTGAGTAAGCCAATCCAAACATAAGAACAATAGCCACACATATACCCACTTCCATCGCAAAAGGCACCTGGGTGACTTCTATTGTGTTAGTACTTGTAGGTTCAAATGTTACTAATTGAAAATAGCTTTCCTTTAATTTAATTCCATATTTATCTAAAAACTCCGTTATAGTATCATACGCAAACTCATTTTTGGCATCTGAAACATTATTTTTTACCGTACGTCCAATTGTGCTTGACTGGTCATAGTAAAACACTGCTGTTGTATCATCTAAGTTTTCACCAGCGTCAAGACATATAAAGAAACACACTCTACCGCGCTTGACTAATTTTAGACCTTCTTCCTTGCTATCTACAAAGGTTACGCGATTAAATTGTATATTTTCCTCAATAACATCCATCACTCCAACATCATTTATATCAACACCATCGGTAAATATAGCAATTGGATAATTTTTAGTATCTACTTGAACAAATGATATGATCAATAATAATATAATTGAGAATGAAAGTAACATTGTAAGCACTACTTTATTTCTAACAACACGCATTGCCTCATATTTAATCATCTTAAAAAAAGTTTTCATTACTTTACCTCAACCTGGTCAAATGAATATTTATTAAGCAAACTTTCCATATCAAGCAGACCTTCCTTTTTAAAATCACTAACACTGCCTTCGAAGGATACTTTTCCACCAGCCAAACAAATAAATCCATCACACTCAACAAGCTCTTCCATATAATGAGTAATTACTAATACTGTTGTATTATTTTTGCGACAATCTTTTACAATGTTCCAAAACTTGCGTCTAAACAAAGGATCCATTGATGCTGTAGGCTCGTCCAATATCAATAATTTGGGATTATATATAATAGCACTTGCCATTGATAATAATTGACGATAGCCACCTGATAAATTTTTTGCTAAAACATTTCGATAGTCTTGTAAATAACATACCTGAATAGCATTTTCAACACTTGTATTTTCATCAACTCCATAAATAGCGCACAAATACTTTAAATTTTCCTCAACGGTAAGGTCATTAAACATACTGAACCCTTGAGGCATATATCCAATGACATGCTTGATTTTATTTCTATTCTTCTTATCAAAAATATTAATATTATCAATCAATATTTGCCCTTTATCTAAATTTTTAATTCCACATACACATTCAATCAAAGTACTTTTACCTGCACCATTTACACCAATAAGTCCTTTAACCTCACCTCTTTTTATATTTAAAGTAACGCCTTTTAAAACTTCCTTGTTTTTATAACTTTTATAAACGTCTTTTATTTTTAACATATTACCTCTTACTATCAATAAAGCACATTATTAAAATGTGCTTTATTTCTTTTAATCTATTATCTCAAATCCCTGTTTTATAGATGTATCATCATCTTCAAATTCTGGATTAAAATCTAATGTTAATGTAAATGTTACATCACCCTTTAAAGATGAAATTAAAGTATCGAAATCAACATCAACCTTTAAAGTTAATTTTTCAGCAATAATCTTTCCATCATCATCTGTAATATACTCAACTTCAATCTCATCATATTTAATAATATCATAAGTTGCTTCACTCATTATTTGCGACATTAGTTTATTATAATCAATACTTTCAACCTGATTAGGAAGTTCAATATCCTTAAACACTTCGTTATAATCAACACTTTCATCATAATTTAAAGCATTATATAACATAAATCCAACATTTAATACTGTTTTTGTTTCAGTAGTTGCATACATATCTATAACGTCTTCAATATCAGTTAAAAATTCTTGTTTATCAAACTCATCATTTAAATAATCAGTTATTGCTTGATTAAACAAATCCTCAAGATCCATTGCCATGTACCCCTCAGGTTCCACACCAAGATAATCATAGCAAATTTCTAAGGCAACTTCTACAACTTGTTGCTTGTATTCGTCTAGCAATTCATTAATACCACTCTTAGGATCCAAACTTAATGAAATTAACACATTTGCTATATCGTATGTTGTTTGATAATCCTCTTTCATATTACTTAAAAATTCCAAATCATTTTCATATTGCACAATATATTCATGATTATATGGCAAATATGGTGCTAATGTGTAGTAACCATTATAATCATGATACTCTTCGGAGCCGTAAGTCCAACCTCTTTGTTGCAGTTCTTTAATAAATGCAATTTCACCATCACAATAATCCACATGAGCCTTAAGGCATGATTTAATAATATCCGCCACCTCACTCCAATCCTTAGCCGATGCAATATTTAATAACGCATCTTCATGTACTCTAATAGTATTTTTAATATTGGTTGCATATTGATTGATTAGTTGATTAGCCTCGTATGTTGTAATACATTGCGCATTTTCAACATATGCTTGACTTGGTTCAAAAATCTTAATTTCCTCAATTTGAGATGTGTATGCCAAATCTGATATAATATGAACCATCTCCTCAAGTTCTAGATTTTCCAAATCCCTGGTTGCAGTTTTAACCATCTCATTAGTAGAATATATATGAATAGTACTTAAAATTTCCTTAAACGTAGTTTTAACATCAAACTCTGTAGCAGTTTTAAGATTTGTAAAGCATTTTTCAACTAATACCCTAACCTCATCTCTACCCGTTACACTATCAATAAATAAGTAGTCATTAATCATATTACAAATATTGTCAATATAATAACTATCTTCGTTTGGAGTTAAAACTTTAACAATATCTAAATACAAATCCTTGCCAGATTTTTGTTCTTTCAATATTGAATAAATTGTATCGATTGCTTGTCGTTTATACTCTTCAGGATAATTTTTAATTAAATCAATTAATTGTTCAACAATTTCACCTTCCTCAATAGCTGAGATAATTCCATTATCTAAATATGATTTAACAATATCTTTAATCTCTTCATAATATTTATTTGCACTATTAGGAAACAATATATCCGCAATTGCAAAATACAAATCTTCATCCTCAAGTTCAGTATTTAATATAGAATAAATCCTATCAATTGATGTTTGCATATCCTCCTCAGGATATTCTATATTTTTAAACAACTTTTCAATTAATTCATTACGTTTAACAGTATCAACAAGTCCATACTCGCTAATATCATCATAGTATTTTTTACTATTATCACTGCCTTGAGTGTAAAACTCTATCTCATCATCGTAGTATGGCGTAAATGTATACCTTGCAGGTTCGCCAAAAGATGCCGACCCTCTTAATTCACCTAAAATCACACTATTAATCTCACCATTTTGTTCCATCACTAAAACAAAATCATTTGATTTCTGGATTTCAATAATTTTAACCATTTCGGTCGAATAGGTATTGTATGCACTTAATCCATTTAAAATAATTGTTTCCAATTCTTCCAAACTTGAGCAGTTTACCAAATCCTTAACCATATTTTCAAACTGATAAGCAATAGCCTTCTCAACACTTGCTTTTTGATTAACTAATGACATACCAAAAGGCGCTAAATATATAGGCTCAGTACCTTGGAATTTGTATAAAGCATACGAACTACTAGTCATTATATGCCCATAATTTAACCATTGCTTTTCAATTATATTTGAAAATATATGTAAAATATTTTCAGGATCTTTGGTGTTTAAATCATCAACTATTTGTTTGATCACTGTATTTGTACTGTGAATTTTTATTTTATTTAATAATTGAGTATAAGCATCTACAAGTTCAAAATGTTCAAAATTCTTTAATTTATAATAATATGTTGACACAACATTATTAACAGCCATTTTGCCAGTTAAACTATTTATTTGGCATAGTTGATTAATATAATCACTAATAACACCAATATAATAAGCATCAGTACGTGGTAAAATTAGATCAATCGCATATGTACGAATATCAAAGTTTGATATACTTTGTTTGGCATTTTCCAAGACCTTTAAAGTATCTAATTTAGCCTTTAATTCATTGCTGTTAACTACAAAACTATCATCTAAATCAAATGAACCTTCAACAAGTGCATCAAACAAAGTGTTATACAAAGTATTTGCAAGCATATCATTATCAAACATTATACTAAGCAATTCAATAGTTTCTTGCTCGTTAATATTTACATCATTTTTTAAATACTTTGCTATTAGATTTGTTTTAATATCTGCGCTGATTAGCGAATCATTATTACTTTCATATCTTCGTAAAAATGTTTGTAATTTTGCAAGCAATTGTTCATTTGTTCTATTTTCGATGGTTATAACAAACGAATATTCAACACCTTCATACTCAACTACAACCATCTTTTCACCCGCCGTGGTCATATCAGGCATTTGCTTAATCATATCCTTGGTTATTTCCACTTCTTTAGTTTTTCCATTTTTGTCGGTTATACGCAATTTGGTTCCAGAAATTGTAAAATCTTCATTAACATAGTAAGTTTCTTCATAATTTTTAAATATATATCCCGCTTTACTTGGCTTATCCTTAAAA
>JBKSMT010000123.1:0-6965 GCA_046881945.1 Clostridia bacterium | reverse complement strand
AGTCGTCAAACTTGTTAGGTATACTATTTAGTGCTAAACCTACTACTAAAACTATTATACCAATAAAGGCAATAAAATTAACAAACTTTCTAAATTTCATATTTCACCAATTTTATATATGCTATATTATAACAAAAACACCCGCATATTTGCAAGTGTTTGTGTCAGTTATTAAATTAATTATTTTCAACTTCTGGGCGTAACATAATATGAACATCTTTAAGTGCTTTTTCGTCAACAGTTGTTGGAGCATTAGTTAGTGGGTCGCATGCATTTTTGTTCATAGGGAATGCTATAACGTCGCGAATAAACTCATTTTTGGTTAATAACATCATAATACGGTCAAATCCTGCACCGCTACCTGCGTGAGGTGGCGCACCATAACTAAATGCATTATATAATGCTGGGAACTTGTTTTCAACCACAGTTTTATCATATCCTGCAAGTTTAAATAATTCAACCATCATTTCAGGTTCGTGGTTACGTACTGCACCTGACAAACTTTCATAACCATTAATTACAAGGTCATATTGATATGCCTTAACACTTAATGGGTCTTTTGCAATTTCCTCAATATCAGCCTGTGGCATGCTAAATGGATTATGACTAAATTCAATCTTACCATCATCATCAAGTTCGTAGAATGGGAAATCAACCACCCAACAGAATGCAAACGTATTTTCATCAATCAAGCCCAACTTTTTGCCTAATTCATTACGCAAGATGTTGGCAAACTTGGCAACACGTTCCTTAGCGTCCGCTACAAAGAAAATTGTGTCGTTTGGTTCAAAATGTAATGTATTCATCAAGTCAGTTTTGTTTTGTTCGGTCATAAACTTGGTAATGCCAGTTTCAAACTCACCACTCTCAGTTACATGCACATAAGCCAAGCCCTTTGCCTCGCGTGATTTTAGGAAATCAGTCAATGCATCATAGAACTTACGTCCCTTTTCGCCACAATTAGCTTTAATTGCCTTGATTGTAGCACCCTTAAACGCATTAAATTCAGTATCCTTAAACAAATCTGTTACATCTACAACCTTTAACGGATTACGTAGGTCAGGCTTATCACTACAATAATCACGCATAGCGTCTTCATACTTAATACGCTTAAATGGAGTAATAACTTTTTGGTTGGTAAACTTTTCAAATATACCTTTAAACAATCCTTCCATCACATTAAAGATATCCTCTTGCGTTGCAAAAGCCATTTCCATATCTATTTGATAAAATTCGGTAGGGCTACGGTCAGCACGCGCATCTTCATCTCTAAAGCAAGGTGCTATTTGAAAATACTTATCAAGACCACTTGTCATTAATAATTGCTTAAATTGTTGTGGTGCTTGTGGTAATGCATAAAACTTACCAGGGTTAAGTCTGCTAGGTACTAAAAAGTCCCTTGCTCCTTCAGGGCTTGATGCAGTAAGTATAGGAGTTTGAACTTCGGTAAATCCAAGGTTGTTAAAATATGTACGAACGAAATACATAAGGTCACTACGTAACTTTAACATCTTTTGATTATAGTCACTGCGCAAATCCAAATATCTATACTTTAAGCGTAAATCTTCATTAACTGTGCTACTGGTTTTAATTTCAAAAGGAAGTTCCTTGTCGCACTTACCTAAAACTGTAAAACTTTCAACTTCAATTTCGATATCGCCAGTAGGCATATTAGGGTTTTTGCTAGAACGCTCAAGCACTTTACCACTAACGCTAATTACATCTTCCTTGTTTAAATTAGCCACCATACTTTCATCGGCCACAAGTTGAGTAATACCATATTGGTCACGAAGTGTAATAAATGTAATACCGCCAAGTTTACGAATAGTGTCAATCCAGCCAGCAAGTTTAATTTGCTTACCAACATCACTAATACGCAAACTTCCGCAATCTGTGTCTCTATAATTTTTAGTAATAATCATAATATATCCTTTTAAATATTTTAATCGCAATAATTATACATTAAACTAAAAAAAATTGCAACAGTTTTTATGTTAAAAAACGAAAAAGGACCTTACGGTCCTAATTCTATAACAGTCAAACTGCTCACCTAAATCCTAATAATTTTTCTCATCAACTTGGAAGTATGATTGAGGATGAGAACAAACAGGACATTCCTTAGGTGCAGTTTTTCCAACATGTTTATGTCCACAATTTAAACATACCCAAACTACTGCAGTATTTTTTGCAAAAGCCTTTTTCTTTTTAACATTTTCAGCCAAAGCCTTGTAACGTTCTTCGTGTTCCTTTTCAATTTTAGCAACACCCTCAAACATCTTGGCAATGTCTTTAAAGCCTTCCTTCTTTGCAGTCTTGGCAAATTCAGCGTACATTTCAGTCCATTCATACGCTTCACCAGATGCGGCATCTAAAAGGTTAGTAAGTGTATCACTTACACTACCACCGTTTAACAACTTGTACCACATTTTAGCGTGTTCCTTTTCGTTGTTAGCAGTTTCCTCAAAAATGTTGGCAATTTGCACATAACCATCTTTTTTAGCTTTACTAGCAAAGAAAGTGTACTTGTTACGTGCTTGACTTTCGCCTGCAAAAGCGGTCATCAAATTTTGCTCAGTTTTGCTTCCCTTCAACTCCATAAATATATTCCTCCGTAGTTGATACTAACAATATAATCGAAATTAAAAAAAAAGGCAAATAATTTTAATACATTTTTTAAAAATATTTTAAAAAAATTTATAACTGCCTTGTTTTTAGTATTTAATTGGTATTTTTGTATAATTTATTTTGATAAACTCTCTTCTAAATTATTGTTTTTATTTTTCATGCATTCATATTCTACACATAAAAGTAAAACTTTTGGATATTGCAAATCTTCAGCTATTGCATTTTCCTCAATTTCAATAATTTTACTCGCCGGAAATTCAAAATATTTTGCAAATTGTTTAAGCATATCGTATGACGGAGTTTTGTTTCCGTTTTCAACTTCGGTAATATAAGTAGAAGATACATCCATACCTAATGCTACATCTTTAACTGACTTTTCTTGTGCTATTCTTATACATCTTAATATCAAACCTAATTTAGTTTTATTTTTTCTATTTCCCATAATTAAAATCCTCCTTATTATTTAAATTTATCTAAATTATATCATTTAAACAATTAATTGTCAATACCCATACTATTTCTTAAACTTATCTTTTTTACGTACCAAATTCTTTTCACGACCATTGTTGCTAGGTGTGTAATACACTCGGTCTTTTAAACTATCTGGCATATATTGTTGGTCAACATATCCGCCATAATCATGTGGATACTTATAAGGATTTGGATTATCAGTATCATAATGATAGTTTTTAAGATACTCTGGTATTTTATCATCAGCAAACATAACCGCATCCGTGTTTGCCTTACCCATTGCTACATATACGCTATTAGATTTTTCCGCCTCACAAGCATAAATAATTGCGTGGCTTAGGGCGAGATTTCCTTCTGGCATACCCAAGTTTTTAATAGCATAATGTGCAGCATTTGCAAGCAATAACGCATTACTATCAGCCATACCGATATCCTCGCTACAATGAGCAATTAATCGACGTGCGATAAGAAGTGGGTCGCACCCGGCATTAATTAAACGTTGACTATAATAAAGCGCTGCCTCAGTATCGCTACCACGAATACTTTTGCAAAAACAACTAAGTAGGTCATAATACATATTTTCATCAACACTAATTGCTTTTTGTTGAATACATTGTTCCGCCACCTTTTCGTCAATCATGATTTTGCCATCAGTTGCAGTTGTTGTCATAACTGCAAGTTCAAGTCCATTCATAGCATTACGCAAATCTCCGCTACTAGCATATGCTATATGATTTAATGCTTTTGGTGTAATTTCAATATTTACACGACCAAAGCCACGTTCCTTATCATTAATTGCACTAATCAAAGCATCTTTAATATCTGCAAGTTCCAGTGGTAAAAATTTAAATACTCGACAACGACTAACAATAGCGGGTGTCATGCTTATATGAGGATTTTCGGTAGTAGAGCCTATAAAAGTAATATAACCTTTTTCAACCGCCTCAAGCACACAATCGCTTTGCGCTTTGTTCCAACGATGACATTCGTCCAGTATTAAAAATGTTGACTTGCCGTATAATTCAAAGTTTGTTTTTGCTTCCTCTATAATTTTTTTAGCATCTGCAACGCCTGATGATACAGCATTCAACTTCCTAAAATCGTTGTGCATAGCATTAGCAATAATAAAGGCAAGCGTTGTTTTACCAACCCCTGGTGGTCCGTAAAAAATACAACTGCCTAAGCGATTAATCTTAATGGCACGCCTAAGCAATGTATCCTCGCCCACAATATGCTTTTGACCAACAAACTCATCAAGAGTTCGCGGTCTCATACGTTCAGCCAAAGGAGCATTCTTATTATTTACATCAAATATATTCATGTTTATATTATATCACATCTAATTTGATTTGAAAATACTTTTTCGTAAACTTTTTACAATATAGTAATAAATAATTTATTACTAAAATTTATTTACATATTTTTAAAATTATTTGACAAAATAAAAATATAATCATATAATTTTAGTATCTAATATATTTTAAAGGGGAAATTATGAATAAAATTAAAATTGGTATTAATGGTTTTGGCCGTATTGGTCGAATAATTACGCGTGCGGTATTAGAACGTGATGATATTGAAGTAGTGGGTATCAACGACCCATTTATCACACCTGAATATGCATGTTACTTATTTAACTATGACACAGTACATGGTCGTAGCAAGCATATTATGACCTATAAAGATAATCATGTAATGGTTGGCAAAATGAAAATCATGTTCCATGCTGAATATGAGCCTGAAAACATTGCTTGGGACAAATGCGGTGCTGAATATATTGTTGAAGCAACTGGCAAGTTTACAAAATTTGCTGATGCTAAACGTCACTTAACTGGCGGTGCTAAAAAGGTTGTAGTTAGTGCACCAGGGAAGGAAATGCCAATGTTTGTATACGGTGTAAACCATAATGAATACAAGCCTAGTATGGACGTTGTAAGTGATGGTAGTTGTACAACCAACTGTTTTGCTCCACTAGTTAAAATTATTGACGAAGCGTTTGGTATTGAGGAAGGTTTGATGAGCACAATCCACTCAACTACAGCAACTCAACTTACTGTTGATGGCGTATCTAAAAAGGATTGGCGCGGTGGCCGTGCAGCAAGTAGTAATATTATTCCTAGTTCAACTGGTGCTGCAAAGGCTGTTGACCAACTAATCCCTCATCTTAAAGGAAAACTTACTGGTATGAGTTTCCGTGTACCTACAATTAATGTAAGTGTAGTTGACTTTACTGTAAAACTTAAAAAGAAAACCACTTATGAAGAAATTTGTGCCGAAGTTAGACGTCGTGCCACAACTGATATGGCTGGTATTGTTGATATATGTGACCAACCATTAGTAAGTAGCGATTTTGTTGGAAATCCTCATACTTGTATATTTGATGAAAAAGCCGGTATTATGATTAGCCCTAAGTTTGTTAAACTTGTGGCTTGGTATGATAATGAATATGGTTACAGTTCTAAACTTCTTGACTTGATTAGCGCAATGTATTCGAAGGACCATGCTAAACAAATTAAAGCCGAAAATACAACTAAAAAAACTTCAAAACTTGCAAACATTGTAAAATCAATTACCAAAAAAGAAAAACCTCTTAAGGAAACAAAAAAAGAAAATCCAGTTAAAGAAATAAAACCTACAACTAAAAAGGATAGCGAAAAGCCTAAAGCAACATCTAAGGTTAAAATCACTAATAAAGCAAATACTAAAAAAGTTGTTAGCCAAAAAATAGTAAAAAAGCCAACATCTAAAAAATAATACAATAAAAAATGGAACTTAACTAAGGTTCCATTTTTTTAATCTTAATATACATATTCTACTTTTTATATCGCTCATCAAAAGTATTTTTGGCAACCATAACCACCCAGTTGATAATGGTAATAATTAATGACGCAATTACTAACAAATATACCCAAAAATATAAATTAAAAGCCTTTTCAACAATGACATAACAAATTGCTATTAAGCACATCACTATTGGATTATATAATACTTTAGGATTAAATTTGGATTTAGAATAATAACTTTGTACATTTTCTTTATCCAGTTCAATGGTTAATGCATTAGGAATATCAAATATATGGTTTTTAAAACTCGTTCTAGCCAAAACTTCCATAGATTCCTCATTTAGATATTGCAATTTAATACTAGCTTTAGCATCTTCCATACCTGAAATCATTTTAATAAATTTATCATAAAACCAAAATTTAATCTTATCCCATATGTTAAATTTCTTTTTAATATAAATTACATTTGGATTTAATTTTAGATTTTCTCTAATTTCATTAATCATATTCAAATCAATTTTTGCACTTGAATAATATAAAATTGTGGCTGTTGGCTTATAGTTTTCCGATTGCAAATACTTATCGATAGTTGCTTTTTCGTTATTGCTGTATATTCCAACTACTCGGTCAACAATAAATTTATTTTTCACAATATCAGCAACATGCTTTGAGTTTACAAAAAATTTAAATTCGCCACAACAATTTTCCAACAACGAAATCTTATGTTCGATATCCTTTACGCTATCTACAACAAATAATATTTCCATACACTCTCCATTTATACAACGTAATTATTACCAACTAATTCCATAGCCCTTTTATAATCTTGCCTTGTTTTAAAACTATATTTAGGTATTACAACTACTGAAGTATTGTCAAAGTATACAAAAACTAAATCCTGTTTGCTAACAACCTTTTTAATTGCCGAATATTGAAAATTAGCCCTATACAATACTTTTTCGCCAATCTTGGTTGTCATTGTCATATTACTTTCATTGAATACCATATTTACTTTTTGTCCTATAAGTACTCGGTTATAACTATTTACTGCACGATAATTAAAATAAAGTGATAGTGTTAAAAAAG
>JBKSMT010000122.1:0-7194 GCA_046881945.1 Clostridia bacterium | reverse complement strand
TGGCTATAATGTCGGGCGTTGACGTTAAAATAATGTTATCAAAGGCAGGTTCAGATAAATATTACGCATCACGCGCATATTTAAAGGAAATGGCTATGGTAGGGGCTACCGCATATATTTATGATGGTGTTATTGGTTCAAACTTTGTTATTATCGACAACTTGACATTATTAGGTAATTTCTCGTTAGTTAACTTAGAAATTAGGAACAACTTGCAAGACATTTTGCTAATTAATGATCAAAAATTCACTAATAATACCCAACTATACTTTAATGAGTTGGTAAACAATAGTTATCGTATATGTAAGCCTAAAAATATATTGTTTAAGGAAAAAATCTTTAAAAGATTTAATTAATATTACCAAAATATAAATTTAAAAGGGAATAATATGATTGCTAAATTTGGTGTGGCAGGAGTGCCAGTGAATTATAAAGGTAAACCAAAAGATTTCTATACTTGGCTAAAGGCTATGAATTTAAATGCATACGAAGTTCAATGTACTTTTGGTTTCAAGATGAGTGATAAGAATAAGGAACTTGTATTAAAAGCACAACAAGATGGATTTTATATTAGCATTCATGGGCCATATTATATCAATTTAGGTAGCGTAAATGATGCAGTCGTTGCACGAAGTATTGATATATTAAAGCAAGGTATAGATCTTGCCAAAAGTATTAATTGCACGCGTATAATTTTCCACCCAGGTGGTGGCCATGAAAATACGACAGATGGACGAAATGATGCTGTTAAACGTATAATTAAACACTTAAATACTATTGCTAGCGAAGTCGATATGGGTAATGTTAAATTCTATCCTGAAATCGGTGGAAAAACTGCAAATTTAGGCTCATTAGATGAAATAATTGAAATATGTAAGGGTTGTGATTACGCTTATCCTTGCATTGATATTGCACACTTGCATGCACGTGAAAAGGGTTCGATTACTTCTAAGCAAATTTTAAAGGACAAATTAACATATTTAAAGCAGGAATTGCCTAATAAGTTTAATCAAGTTCATTTCCATGCCTATACAATTAATTATGGCGATAAGGGTGAGATTAAGCACTTAGTTCATGGCGAAAATATGCCAGATGGAAGTGAAGGACTACCTAATCTCGATTGGTTTGTTGAACTATTGCACGAATTTAATATTCAACCTTGGGTAATTAGCGAAGCGCACGATAGTCAGGAATTAGGTGCTAAATATATGAGGGATAAATACTATTTATAAAATTATGGAAAAAATTAAATTTACTATAACTGAAAAGATTGAATTAAGTAAGGCATTGCGTAAAGCATTGCCTCTTATTTCAAATTACCAAATCGAAAAATTGTTTAAGGATAAGGACGTAAAGGTTAATGGTGTACGCAAAACTAAGCCTTGCATGGTAAAAGCTGGTGATGAGGTAGAGGCGTATTATATTGTTAATCCTGAGCCTTGGTATGAGGTTGTGTTTGAGGATGATAATGTACTTATTGTAAACAAACGTGCTGGCATAGAAGTTGTAAGTGATGATGATAGAAATTTATTAGATATATTAAAACTTAACTATAATGAGTTATATGCAGTACATCGCATTGACCGAAATACTCAAGGTTTAGTTATATTTGCTAAAAATACAAATGCCGAGCAGGAACTATTAGAGGCGTTTAAAAAGCGTACAATAACTAAAAAATATCTTTTAAAAGTAAAAGGCAAAGTGCCTATTGAGGCTATAAAGCATAAAATGTACCTTAAAAAGTTAAGTGCTAGTTCAAAGGTATTAGTGTCCGAAATTAAAACTAGCGGTTATGAGGAAATTATAACACGTTTTAACCTTATTAAGTATATAAATAACGAAAGTATATTGGAGGCAGAACTGGTTACCGGCAAAACACATCAAATTAGGGCGCATATTGCATATTTCGGATATCCAATCGTGGGAGATGGTAAATACGGCGGGGGTGGTGATTTAATGTGCCTTACAGCGTATTATATGGGATTTAGTTTCCCTAAAAAATCAAATTTGGAATATTTAAACTCGAAGTTCTTTGAAATTATTCCAACTTGGTGGGAACAGGATTAAATATTTATAAACCAACTATTGACAAAAATCAATATTTATGATATAGTTCAGTCAACTTAGGAGAAGTAGTATGGAAAAATCTAATAAGAAATATGATGCTAGAAAAATTTATGTATGTGCAATAGGTTTTCAAAATCGAGTAGAGGAACATGTAACTGAATATTATCTAGGTAATGAAATAAACTATAACTGGGATTATAGCGGACTTCGATTAGCGTTATGCGAAAAAACATTGTTAGGATATAAGCATATTTTAACTGGTAAAACTTATAGGCCAGCATCACATAAAACAGAAGGAAAGTTAGTGATAAAAAAATCTCCTATTACGCCTTGGCTTGAATATGATAGAAGGATTGCTGATGTTTTTTCAAAAAATAATTTTGTGGACTTTAGTGTAAGTAAGAATACAATTGAAAAAGCCGAACAAGCATATAATGCAATTTTCGAACGACAAAAAGCAGAAAGGGGACTATAAATTATTTAAATTGTAGATGATAGATTGACTAGTTTCAATCTATTTTTTATTGTTTATATGAAATTATATTAGTTTATTGATAAGATATATAATTTGTGGCACTAGGTCTTCAATTTGGGCAAAATGTATGATAAACTATGAAAAATAAATATTAATAGTTTTTACAATGCTAAGACATTTAATCTCAACTATTGACATGTTCCATAGGTTAAGACAATTATGGTTATTTTGCGAATAGATGCAAACCTAAATTATAATATAAAAAGCAAGAAGCCTGCCAAAGATTTTAAAATATATAATCTAGTAGGATGGGATATTAAAAAACTCTAGTTAATAAGTTAACTAAAGTTTTAGTGTTATTAAGCTTTAATATTTTCTTCTAGGTGAGGTGTGGGTAGTTTATCATTTAATGTATTAGATACATCACTAACATTATTGAGTTGATTATCAGCGTTATTTTCAACTATACTATCTACATTATTATTAATTTCATTAGGTATAGTTTCATTTATTTCGGTAGTTTGTTTTCTTACCTTACGACGAATATCATTAAACTTTTCCTTAAAGAACTTAGATATTTTGCTTTCACCCATAGTATTAATATTTGATTTAATAGTAATGCCATTATAAGTATCTACATTTTTAGCGCGTTTTTTTGCTGAATTTTTTACTTTTTTGCTTTTAAGAGTTTTATTTTGTTCATCGTTATTTGTGTTATTATTTTGATTAGCATCATTTTCAAGTTGGCTACGATTAATCATATTTGAGTTTATTTCACCATAAGGATTGGCATAACCATTAGCGTAGGGCATTCCATATCCGTATCCCGCACCATATCCATAAGGCATTCCGTAGCCATAACCATATCCATTTGAGTTAAATTCATTTTTATATAATGCTGTATTAAAAAATGTATCAATATTACGTCTAGTAGGCGCATAAGTATCAATATTTGACTTTAATCCAAATGTTGTAGGTTTATCTTCATTATTGCTTACTGATAAATCCGTTTGGTTATTTTCATCCACAACATGTTGTGTATTTTCATCTTCATCTACCATACCATTAGAGGCTTCATCTGTATTTAAATCCTTTTTTTCAACCTCAATTGAGCAATCGTTTCCTTCACAACTATCTTGGTCAGTATCATTACTATATACATAATATGGATTTATTCTAGCAATAAAATGATTGCCATTATTTATAAATTGCAATGAGGCAATAGCATTATTTAATATATTAATTCTATCTTCCAAGTGATTGATGATTGCTAAATATTTGCCGGCAGTAAGTTCAAACTCATCATCACAATCTTCGCAATTATCACCGCCATCAATACAACATATAACATCTTCACTTAAATCCTCTAAGGTTTCAGCCAAAAATTTAATGGTGTTACTATGTTCTTTTATATATATTTTTTGTTCATTGGTTAAGGTTTTCTCATCACTATTACATAATTCAAGGTAATTCATTGTATCGGTAATTGCTTTAGTTAAAGTACTTTTTAATTGTTCATACTCGATATTAGTTTGATTTAATGCCTCGTCAAGAAAATTGATAGTTTCTTCATTGTCTAATATAGTTTGCTCGCCATTTTCGTCAGTTGTAGTAAATGTAACATTACTATCATTATTTGAGTTACTATCATCTATAATATTATCATTTACTTCTACATTATTAAATTCTTCCTGATTTGTTTCATTTAATGTATCATTATTACTATTTTCACTATTTGAATTATCAGACAAATCAATATTTAATTTATAATCAATACAACTTAAGCGGGGTAGTGCTTGTTTCATTTTTTCAACGTCTTCATATATTCCACCAAAATCGCACGTAGGACATTTGTCAGTATCAATAGCAGTAGGAGCAATAGCACCAACTAGTCCACCTGACAACATTAGAATTTTAAGATATTTATTCATGTTAACCTCCTAGTACTAGTATGTGCAAAACTTCTTATAATATTTGTAATGGCAAAAAGTTATTAATTTTGATTAAAAAATTGTTTTTAAGGTTTAAGATTTTAAATTTTGGCAATCTTGTTTTTAGGAGATAAATAATGGATAGTGAAAAACGAAATCAAAATTATAATATGTATGTAGATGCAAAACTACCTAAAACTAAACTAATACCATCTATGGCAAAAGCTTTTTTGGTAGGTGGGCTTATTTGTTGTTTCGGTCAGTTATGCCTGGATTTATATGCAACCTGCTTTCCAACATTAAGCGAAGCTGAATTAGGAACAGCTATGTTAAGCACTATTATCGCATTAACCGCCATCTTAACAGGATTTGGTGTATTTGATTGGATAGGTGCATTTGGTGGGGCAGGAACAGTTATACCTATTACAGGCTTTGCAAATGCAATAGTTAGTCCTTCAATGGAATTTAAAAAGGAAGGTATTATTTTTGGTATTTGTGTAAAGATGTTTAGTATAGTAGGACCTGTAATTGTATTTGGTGTTGTAGGCAGTGTACTTGCAGGGTTAATATATTTGATATTTTAAAAGGGTAGTGTATGGTTAGTAGTAACAAGCAAACAGTTATATTTAATAATAAACCACATATAATAGGTAGTTATAGTATAGGTGGACCACTTGAAAGCAAAGGGCCTATTGCTGATTACCTAAGTTATAAATTATTAGATGACAAATTAGGCGAAAAAACTTTTGAAAAAGCCGAACGAAAACTATTAGAACATGTTATATTTGGTGCTATTGATAATGCGGGGCTTAAATTAAATGATATTGATGTATTATTAAGTGGTGACCTATTAAATCAAATAGTTAGTTCGTCATTTGCTGCACGTAAATTTGGTATTACGTTTATAGGGCTATATAATGCATGTGCAACAATGGCTGAAAGTTTGGCATTAGGTGCAACACTTGTTGATAGGCAAGTGTTTAGTAAGGTGTGTTGTGCTACGGCTAGCCACTTTTCCAGTGCTGAAAGGCAGTATCGTTTTCCACTAGAACTTGGAAACCAACGTCCGCCAACATCTCAATGGACTGTAACAGGTGGTGGAGCAAACATACTTTCAACTAATGGTTCAGGGCCAGTAATTACAAGTGCTACTTTTGGCAAAGTAGTTGATTTTGGAATTAAAGACGTAAACAATATGGGAGCATGCATGGCACCTGCGGCTATGGATACTATTATGACGCACTTAAAAGGAACGAATACACGTGTTGAAGATTACGACCTCATTGCAACAGGCGATTTAGGTAAACTTGGAAGTGAAATATTAGTAGATTTATTAGAACGTAAAGGTGTTAAACTTGGTCAAAATTATAGTGACTGTGGTAATCTTATTTACAATAAACAGGAAAAGGTATTTATGGGCGGAAGCGGTAGTGGGTGCAGTGCAACAGTGTTTAACTCATACATTATGGACAAACTACTTAAGGGTGACTTTAAAAAGGTGTTATTAGTTGCTACTGGAGCATTACTTAGCACCACAACTAGTCAACAAGGGGATAGTATTCCCGCTATTGCTCATGCAGTTTGCATTGAAGGAGATAAATAATGGAATTTAATATAATGAATTATCTTATATCTTTTTTGGTAGGTGGCTTTATTTGTGCTTTAGCGCAAATATTAGTGGTGCGTACAAGCATTACCACATCTCGTATATTAGTATTGTTTTTATGTTTAGGTGTTGTATTGCAAGGAATAGGAATATATCCTTATTTTAAGGATTTTGCTAAAGCGGGTGCTACGGTACCTATTATAGGTTTTGGAGCAACACTTGCTAAAGGTGCAATCGAGGGCGCTAAGAAGTCAGGATTGCTTGGTGTATTGCAAGGAGGGTTAACCGCCACCGCTGGAGGAATTGCTGTTGCGATAGTATCTGCATTTGTAGTTGGTTTGATATTTAATAGTAAAACTAAACATTTGAAATAATGTTGTGTTATATTAAAAACAAAACATTGTAATTTATAAAATATGGCAACATATTTAGTATTTATAAAACATATAATTGAATATGAGAAAAACATCACGTAAACGTATGATTAAACCATTATTTGTTTTGGTGGTGTTTTTTTGTATTTCGATATGGTATTATATGCTTATAGTAGTTCCTATTATCAAAACGTATTGCAGTGCTAAAATTAATAGTTTAACCGAACAAGCATTAAACATAGCAGTAAGTAATGTAATTAATACAACCGTTAATTACGATAATATTATGAGCATAGGATATAATCAATCTGGCGAAATAAATTATATAACTGCTAATCAGTATATGATAAACTCTATTTCACGTGAAATTATAAAGGATGCTAACGAACGCATTAAAGCCATTGATGAGGATTATATGCGTATACCCTTAGGTACATTAACGGGGATTGCATTATTTAATGGTAGAGGGATAGCTATCAAGTTAAGCTCTAGCCCTGTAAGTATTATAGGCAGTAGTTTTGACTCAAATTTTATAAGTGTAGGCATTAATAATACTCTACACAAAATTTATTTAACTATTAATGCACGTGTCGAAATGAATTTACCAATCAAAAAACAAACAATTCACGTTAAACAACAGGTTATGCTATGTGAAAGTGTAATAGTAGGTAAAGTACCTAATATGTACTTTAATAATGGTATGACCGACAAAGTATTAAATTTGGTTCCAAGTTAGTAAAT
>JBKSMT010000121.1:0-2670 GCA_046881945.1 Clostridia bacterium | reverse complement strand
CAATTGATTTTACTGACGCTCCTGCCTATATGAATTCAAATAATTTGCTTATTATAGTTACTGCTATAGTTACGGTGGTTCAATAGATTATAAACACAAGGATTATTAGCCTTGTGTTTTTTTAAAATTGTTTGAAATATGTTTATAATAGTATTTAATGTAGCTTGATTTGATGTTTTGGTATAAAAATTTATAAAAAATTATAAAAATGTGTCGAAAATTGTTTGACTATAATTATACCTATAAGTATAATTATAGTAGAAAGAAAATGAAAAGGGGTAAACTTATACTAGTCGTTAGGTATGAGGCTGACTTAATTTATTTCTTTCGTTAAATAAAAATACAAAAGGGGAAAATTATGTCAAAAATTAATAAGTTAGGTAAATCTACATTTGTGATTGCTATCCTATCATTCTTGTTAGTTGCAGTTCTTGCATTTGGTGGTACTTATGCTTACTTTACAGCTTCTAAGTCAATCAACCAAACTTCTGTTGAAACTGGTAAATTAGCCATTACTTTAACCGAAGATAAAGTTGGTGATGCTGCTGTTGTTAAAGCTTCTGGTAAAGTAGTTCCAAACCAACAAATTATCAAAGAAACAGTTACTGTATCTGACGAAAATACTAATATTAAGTATTATATTCGTGCTACTTACGAAATTAGTGTTGCTGGTGAAACTAATAATGAAGAATGTATGGAAAATCTTCACGGTATTCTACACAATGATGTTAAGTCAATTCTAGAAATCGATAATGATGAAAATAAAGACTGGATGGCATATAACGGTAAGTTATATTATATCGGTACTGCAGCGGGTGAAGGTGCTACTGTTGAAAACACTAATGCAAAGGTTATGACTCCTGGTACTGATACTGACGCTGCATTTGTTCTAGACGTTTTTGTTAAGGAACACGTTGGTGCTGGTGAATGTGATTTCTTCCAAGGTAGAGCAATTACAATCAATTTGAAGATTGAAACTATCCAAGCTACATACCTAAAAGATGGCGACCACACAACTCAAGATTTCGCTACTCCTTCAGTTAAGGCTGTTGCTGATCGTTGGGATGCTATTTTAACAGCTGAAAAAACTGCTCCACAAGCTCCACAAGATTAATCTAAATAAATAGATTATATTATTACATAGATTGCATAAATCTAACAAATTAACGACATTAAAAGAAATAAGTTTTAATCCTGCGGGAGATAAGATGACTTATTTCTTTTTTTTCGAGCCTCACAACCTTTTTAATCATTTTGCTTAACGCAAAATTTCATTTATGGTTGGAGTCTCGAAATCTCTAAGGGGGACACCAGTTTCCCCCTTAGTATTCCCTCTTTAATATGTATTTGTTTAATGTGGTAATATTAATTAGCGGGGGATAGGACATTAAAGTGATAATTGTAATAATTTTGTTTTAGCAAAGGTAAAGTTATACTCGCCTCACAACCTTTTTAATCATTTTGCTTAACGCAAAATTTCATTTATGGTTGGAGTCTCGAAATCTCTAAGGGGGACATTTTTCCCCCTTAGTATTCCCTCTTTAATATGTATTTGTTTAATGTGGTAATATTAATTAACAATAGGTAAGATATGTAAAACAATAATTATAATTAAATAATATTTGACAAAGTTTGCGGTTAATGTTAAACTTTAGTAAGAGGTGAATTATGGCAAAATTATTTATTGTGGCTACGCCTATTGGCAATTTAGCGGATTTTAGTTTGCGTGCGGTAGATACACTTAAGGCGGTGGATGTAATTGCGTGTGAGGATACACGTCATAGCAAAATATTATTAGATAAATATGGTATTGGCACTAAACTGATTGCGTATCATAAGTTTAACGAAAAAAATAGCACTGAGGGCATAATTAAATTATTAAAGGGTGGAAAAAATGTTGCGCTAATTAGTGATGCGGGTATGCCACTTATTTGTGACCCAGGGCAAATACTGGTACAACGCTTGATTGAGGAAAATATCGAATATACCGTTATACCTGGTGCTAATGCAATGCTTTGTGCTTTGGTTATGTCGGGGTTTGATAGTTCTAGTTTTGCATTTTTTGGCTTTTTGAGTGAAAAGAATAAGGAGTGTAATCGTACCTTGACTGAGATTGCTAAGTTTGGCGGAGTTAGTATTATATATTCAAGCAAACATAATATTAATGCTGACCTTAACAAGTTGGCTAATGCTTTGGGTAGTAGACGTGTGTGTGTTGTTAGCGAAATTAGTAAGGTGTACGAACGTGTCGAATTTTTCCGTCTTGGTGAAATTGATATAGATAGTAATAATCCTATCATTGAGGAAGTCGATGGTAAACGCAAGGAAACTTATGCTATAACTTACATACCAAATCCTACTGGAGAATATGTGATTGTAATTGACCGAAGTCAAATTATTGATGAGCCTACTGACGCTGAGTGTATGGCAATGATTGGTGAGTTGGTAAAATTAGGTAATAATTTAACTGACGCGTGCAAGCAAGTTGCAAAGGCAACTAAACGTTCAAAGCGTGATTTATATAATATGTATTTAAAACAACAATAAATTAATTTAAACATTAAAACAATTAATATTAATTAAATTTTAATAAAATTAACCAAATTAATATAAAATAATAATATTTATTTAATAATTATTAAAATAATCAAATAAAATACTTAAAAATAG
>JBKSMT010000120.1:0-2822 GCA_046881945.1 Clostridia bacterium | reverse complement strand
TATTATTGCTTGGTTGATGAAAAGGTTACAATTGAGCAAGTAATGAATTTGTTTGAAACCAACAATAAGTTGTTGATTGTATTAATTACACGTCAAGGTACGGAAGATTATCCGCCACTAGGCATTATTACTAAAGATGATGTATTAAAAATGCAAAAGGTGCTTGATGTATATTAATGCTCGCAATGCGTTTGATTTAAGGTAGGCAAAAACAAAATTTTAAAAAAGTATTGCAAAAAAATTTAAATTGTGTATAATAAGCGCATACAAGTTTTACTGATTAAAAAGCAAAATGAAAATTGTGGAAAATTTGTAAGTTTAATTATAAATTTTACAAAGTAAAAATAATAAATTTGGAGAAATATGAGAGTAGCAAAAGATTGGATAGATTATCAAGTGTTGGATACTGGTAATGGCGAAAAGTTGGAGCGTTGGGGCAAGTATACATTGTTAAGACCAGACCCTCAAATTATTTGGAACGTGGATAAGGATTTAAGCCGTAACAAACTTGATGCACATTATCACCGTACCGAAAATAAATCAGGTGAGTGGGACATTAAGACCCGTTTGCCTGAATATTGGATAGTTAATTGGCGTGAGTTTAGATTTAGGATTCAACCTATGAATTTTAAACATACAGGATTGTTTCCAGAACAAGCGGTTAACTGGGACATGCTTATAAATACAATCAAAAACGCAAATCGCCCAGTTAGTGTGCTTAATTTGTTTGCCTATACTGGCGCTGCGAGTATGGTGTGTGCTAAGGCTGGGGCAAGTGTTACACACGTTGACGCAGCTAAAAGTATGATAGATGTTTCTAAGGAAAATGCTAAGTTAAACAGCATTGATAATATTAGGTATATTAACGAGGACTGTCAAAAGTTTGTTGAACGCGAAATTAGGCGTGGTAAAAAGTATGATATAGTATTAATGGACCCACCAAGTTTTGGACGTGGACCTAAGGGCGAAACATGGAAGATTGAAGATGATATATTTAATTTTGTAAAGTTGGTTAAAGATGTGGTGGCGGATAACGCGCTTATGGTACTAATTAATAGTTACACTACAGGTTTGCAACCAACAGTTATGGCGAATATACTTAATTGTGTATTCCCTGATGGCAATGTTGACGCTTATGAAATTGGACTACCTACCGAACAAAAAGGTATAGTATTGCCTTGTGGCTGTACAGCAGTTACTCGATTAAGCAAGCAATTGTAATGAAGGCGCAAACAAAGTTTGCTTATGAAAACATGAAGACGCGTTGCTTATGAAGTGTGCTGACGCACATTGCGGACGCTGTCGTGTTATAAATGGATATAGCATAAGGGGAATTTAATTAAATAAGGACTAAAAGATTATGTATACAAAAATTTTAACAGATGAAGATATTTATGATATTACCTTAAAATTAGTGAAAAGTAAATTTCCTAATTCAGAGATTCTTAAAATAAGAGTGTTTGAAATATCTAGACAAGATAAAATAAATGGTAAGGCTCATGTTATAGTTAAGTCTCGAAATAGTGTGTGGTCGATGGATATAAGTGTAACCTTTGAAGATTTTGTATGTTATATTACAACAAGGAAAGATATTTTTTCTTATAAGAAACCGTATGCTGAAATGATGGTTAATATCATCAACGAGCGTGGAAGTGAAATGGAACTTTATAGTGAAGATTATATGCATGATTATAATAGAGATTTAAGACATAAACGAGAAGCAAAAGTTAAAGAAGCCAAGCGTCATTTAGAAGAAACAGAGCAAGAGTACAACGAAAATATAATAAAGTAAAGGAAAATTTATGGAATTTACACCAGATATAGTATATGAAGATAATCATTTATTAGTAGTTATTAAGCCACATAATATTGCGGTACAAGAGGACGAAAGTAAAGATGATGATTTGTTAAATTTATTAAAGAATTATATAAAAGTTAGGGATAACAAACCTGGTAACGTGTATTTAGGATTAGTACATAGGTTGGATAGGCCAACTGGCGGGGTTATGGTGTTTGCAAAAACTAGTAAATGTGCTTCCCGTTTAAGTGAACAACTTAAAAATCATGATATGCAAAAGAAGTATTTATGTGTTGTTTTGGGTAAGCCTACTCAATCTAAAGCACATCTTACAGCATATTTAGTTAAAGATGAAAAGAATAATATAGTAAATATTGCTACACGTAGTGATTATGGTGCTAAGGAGGCAATACTAGATTATGAGGTGTTGGATAATAAATCTAATATGAGTTTGATTAAAGTGGATTTACGTACTGGACGTAGTCATCAAATAAGGGTTCAAATGAGCAAGCAAAACAATACAACGATTTATGGTGACTTTAAGTATGGTGATAAGGCGCATGGTGGGAACCTTGCACTTTGGGCTTATATGTTAAAATTTACACATCCAACAACAAAAAAACCAATGATGTTTACAGTATTGCCAGATATTGAGAAATTGCCTTGGAAGGTATTTGAAAGCACTATATCAAAATTAGTGTAACATTATGTTAGATATTAAAAAATATCTTAAACAAATTTTAAAAAAACTATTGACTATAACTTAAAAATATGTTATGAAACGGATATAAAAGGAAATAGATTATGGAAAAATTAGTAGTAATTGAACTAGGGGCAAGCGAGATAACTTTTAGTAAACTTAAGTTTACTCCAAATGGTTTCTTTATGATGGAACAACAAATTAAGGAGCCTGTTCGAATCACTCAAGATTTGGAACGTGATGGATATATTAAATCGGCACGTATTGAGGAAACTATTTCAATACTAAAGATTTTTAGAAAGATGATGGACGGCGAAGGTATTT
>JBKSMT010000119.1:0-1634 GCA_046881945.1 Clostridia bacterium | reverse complement strand
CAAAAAAACTAGATGGTACTTCTAGTTAATATTTATTACTACTCGAAAAGTTCGAGTTTCCTATCAATCTGGTGCCACTGATGGAATCCTACCGAACCCCTTTAATATTTATAAAGTCTTGTATTTTAAGGAATTTATTGATGTTAATATGAATATAGTTGTTACTTAATATTATAGTTATTTTTATTACTTGTATTATTTTAGATAACTGTATTAAATATAAATTTATAATAGTGGTCGTTTGGTGTTGGAGGTGCAAAATTTAATATTAACCTATACTTCAACTGCAAATGAATAGTACAAATATACTTCAAATGAACTGCAAATCAGCTGACAAAAAATAGTACAAATAGGGTTAACATTAATTGCATATTGTATTTGCAATGCTATAAGAATTAAGGGTGTAAGTGTAAAAATAACGTTAAATATATTTTTATTTATTTATAGATTTAGATAAAAATAGAAGCATAGATGAAAGCAAACATTAATGCTTTTTACTTTGCAGTAGGCAAAGATTATGCTATAATTTGAGTGATGGATAAATAGTGATTTAATATCCAATTTTCACTCTACTAATGGTTGATTTCTCTTCATTCAACTATTAGTTCGTGTTATTTTTTCTCAAAAGGTACTACAATTAAAGAAAGGGAGGTATCCTAATGGACCAAATCAAAATAGGAAAGTTTATTGCCGAGTGCAGAAAAAAGAAAAATCTTACACAAGCACAATTGGCAGAAATGTTGAATGTAACCGACAGAGCTATATCGAAATGGGAGACGGGAAAAGCAATGCCTGATTCTAATATTATGCTTGAACTTTGTTATATTCTTGGAATAGGTGTAAATGAATTATTATGTGGGGAGATGATTGATGTGGAACACAAGGATGAACAATTAAATGAATTGGTTTTTCAGATGGCAAAAAATGAGGAAAGGTATCATAAACGTTTATTACACTCAGCTTGTGTGATTGTCACAATCAGTATTGTAACACTTATTTGTCTTGTTACCTTAATATCACTTCTTATTCCTGAATGTGGATTTCAAAACTTTTTGATAATAGTGGCTGTTATACTATTTATAATTCCTTGTATTATTGCTTTAAAATTTAAAGTGGAGACAGGGTATTATGAATGTGAGAACTGTCAAAACATGTTTGTTCCTAACTATAAGGGGATTGTTTTGCTGATGCAAACACGAACTAGAAGGTTATTGAAATGTACTAAATGTGGAAAATGGACTTGGTGCAAAAAAATATCCAAGAGATAAATTAAAATTTATAGTTTAGATAAAAAATAGAAGCGTAGATGAAAGTGATCGTCGATGCTTTTTTTGATGCCACAATGGACCTATATATGTACCATATTATGAACCTATACTTCAACTGCAAATAAATAATACAAATATTTAAAATTTGTACTAGACTTTCATAAATTATTGTGATATTTTGTGTTTGAACAGAGGAGTGGGGGGACTGGTGGAAGTTGAACCTGTTGCCTATAAAAAAGAAAACGAATACTTACAAACAAGTATTCGATAAAATCAAATTGGTGGAGCCGAGGGGAGTCGAACCCCTGTCCAAAAATAAAGTAATTTAAACTTCTACAAGTTTAGTTAATTTTTATTATTCATAAA
>JBKSMT010000118.1:0-2239 GCA_046881945.1 Clostridia bacterium | reverse complement strand
AAACTAAAGCCTGCAAATGCTGCAACGCCCTTACCACCCTTGAATTTAGCAAATATTGGATAAATATGTCCTAATATTACTGACACACCAGCCAAATATACTGCGATTTGAGCAATATCCATATCTTTGAATACTAACTTAGCAACTAATGTTGGCACAACACCCTTACATATTTCAAGTGCCATATTAAATATAGCCCATTTAAAGCCAAAAGTACGCAACATATTAAGCGTTCCAGGATTACCGCTACCATGTTTAGTAATATCGTCCTTTTTACACTTTGATATAATCTTGGCAAAGTTGATATTGCCGAACAAATAACTACATATTGCTAAAATAATTAAATATAAAACTTTCATAAACACCTTTCTAACAATCATAATAACCAAAATTTAAATTTTAAGCAAGCAAATTAAGCCAAGTTGTTAAAATTAATAAAAAATAGTTGACTATGCATCAACTATTCTTATTATATTTAAATTAAATCTAAAAATTCGGTTCTTGAAAGGGCAAACACATTATCAAGATAATCATATCTATCCATTAGGAATAATCTTAAATAGTCATATTGCATATCGTATTGGAATTCACCTGTTATTCCATGCCACATTCTTGCATCAATTAATGCAACTTTATCAATTGTTGCCTTGTAATCTTTTAGATAGTTGCAAGTATCAATAATAGATTGCTTTTTAACATTAAATCTTTCCGCCACCAATTCATAAAATGTTTTACCTTCAAACAAGGTTTCGCTTTTAAATAAATATTGATAAATTGGTGAATTTTGAGCAAGCCACAACAAATCAGTTTCCTCAGTATATGACTTATCAAATGGCGCATCTAACTTGGTTGATAGCGATAAATCAAAATCCCAAATTGGACCAAATTGCATTAATCCATCTTTGGTTTTGTGCAAATATATACTATGGTACGCCGAATCAACATTTAGCATAATCTCATTTATTAAATAGAAATCAACTATCGAATTAATATTTACCAAATCACTTAACCCAATAGGATTATTTCTAAAACTAACTTCTACCTTTTCGCCTGTTTTCATAGTAGTAAATACTGCATTGATATATTCATAAATATAATCATATACTATATCACTTGTTGCAGTTGCACCACGTTCGTCTGCTTCTGGATACTTGATTTCAACATGGTTATCTGCGCTTTCAACATAGAAATTATCAATCCCAGTCACTCCCTCCATACATGCTCTTGCATCCATTTCAAGTAGGAATGGGAATTCAGTGTCTACACTAACATCAAAATCATCATCAACATTTGCTCTACCCTTTTTCTCATCGATTTGCTCGCATAATAAATATAATCCTTTAAATTCATCATTTATCATCAATGCCACGTGATGTGGTGTTGGAGCAAAATCAAGATTATCGAAGCTATCCGCTAATGTAAATGCGGTATAATTTCGTATATATGATTGGTCATAGAACTCAGCAAGCAATACCCAACTTTTGTTAGACTTTAAGCCAAATAGTGATTGCTTTTCATCAAATTTAATTCTGTATGGTCTTTTTCTTGCTTTCCTAGTTGAGTTACCTCTTAAACGAATACCTACACAACCATCATCTTTATAATTTTTAGTCATAGGTACACTAAAATTATATTCCTCCGTCTCGCAATTTGAAATTTTGAACGAACAATTTACATACTCTTGCTTACTATAAGGCTCTTGATTATTTTGAGTATATACTTCAACTAAAGGAATATTTAACTCATTACCCACCATCTTTAAAAATTTGTCTTTATAAATTTTAGGGCTAATGAAATTAAAAGCGACAAAGTTCGATATGATTGTATATCCAATAGTTAGCCCTACCAACAACACACTAACCGCATAAATTATATTTGTTTTAGTTTTGATTGTATGGTTTTTAATATTTTCAGCACTTATAAACAAAATAGATATACTAAAAATTAATAACACCACATACAATACCATACTTACAATAGGTGCCACCTTATGAGTTACATTTGATTGCTTAATTATTACTAAACCTAATCCGTACAGCAAGTTTATAAACGAGGCTATTGTAAATGTGATATTAAATGCATTTTGATTTTTTACTAATTTAGCAAGTGCTAAACCAAAACCTGCCGACATGAAGAATATTAGTAAATTTACTAAAAACCTATTAGAAACACCAGCATAACCAAACATTAAAGGTGAATTAATTAAAATAAGTACTGGTATTGAAATTGCTACTATATA
>JBKSMT010000117.1:0-2061 GCA_046881945.1 Clostridia bacterium | reverse complement strand
CACGACTATTGGTGGAAAAGTCCTTAGGCAATACGCGAAATTTTGCCTAAGAATACTTATGTTTTGCAAAATGATGCTGTTAAGATAGGGGATTATATATTTTGCGGTAATCGTGGTTGGCAAATACCTGAGGGGCAATATAATACTGCTGAGGACCAAAAAATATATGCGCGCGAGGTTTGTAGGTTGGAATTATCCTTACAAAATGCACAAAAATTACAACAGGCAGATGAGAAAATAATATTTATAACACATTATCCACCATTTAACACTAAGCGCGAACCTAGTCAGTTTACTGATATGCTTGAAAAATATGGGGTATACAAAGTGATTTTTGGGCATCTTCATGGATATATTCACCCAAAGATGTACTTTAATGAAATTAATGATATTAAATATTATTTAACCAGCTGTGATGCTGTTAAAAATAAACTAGTTGAAATTGAATAGGGTATAAGTTTATAAAAAATCACTTTTTGAAAAGTGATTTTTTAAATTCCGTAATATTTATAAAAATATTTATTATGTAAGTCAGCATAGCCATTAAGATTACGACATAGGAAATTGTTTACTTTGTCAACGATATGTGGATTTTTTAGCGAAATTAAATTGGCAATAAATTTATAATCCTTATCATTAATCTTTCCAATGCGTATACGTAATACTTCCATAAGATTTTCCTGAGCAATAGTATTGCGTGAAGTGGCAAGTATTATGACGGTGCGTAACAAATCGGTTCTTGTTGTAGTGCGAGATGCTAAATTGATATCTCCAAGTATGCTATTAGTATATTCACAATTATTAATGCTAGATGATTGAACGCTTAGGCTTAATAAACTTTTTACTTTTGGACTTTCGTTTTTAACTTTTAATAAATTTTCATTAATTCTATTTCTAATTAATCTATTATCAGTATTAAATATCGACATAATAATTTCCTTTTAAATACAATTTTTTATTATTTTAACATAGATTTAGGATTTGTCAATATTTAAATTTAAAATTAATAATGTTTTATATCTTGACAAATATCAATAATGTAATATAATTAACGAACAAAAGGAGAATATATGCTACTGTATTAACAGTTAATAATAATTTTAACAACACATCAATTTCAACTAAGCAATTAGCTGATAAATATCAGTTGATGGCAAAGCATAGGTCGTCAAAGTATGAAGTTGTATGTAAATATAGTCAAAATAGCCATAAATATATCAGTAGTCTTTCGCATGAGCCTAGCCAAACTCCATTAACAATAGTGCAATCAATTCAAATAAGAGTTTTAAATGGTAAAAAGATTGATAGAATATATGAAATTAGAACTTCTAATCGTAATTCTCATACAAATATGATAACTTTAACTGATAGCCAGAAAATTACAACCCTTAAACAAGAAACTTTTGATTGGCAAGTTTTTGAATATATATTGAAAGAGTTGGAATATAAAATCGATAAATTTTCAAGTGATTTTATTAAAATTGCTGTAAATATAATCAAGACCAACAAAAGATTACATGAGACTCCTAAATGTATTGTTAATTTAAGAGAGTTTTTAGATGCTAAACAAGAAAAAAATAATATAATTTCAAAATAAAAGATTGTAAAACTAAGGAGAAAATATGAAAAATACAAACAATATAATTAAAACACAGTATGTGATAAAAAAAGATACTATTGATGGTAATAGAATTGTAATTAAGCAAAATTTTGATGAACATGGTGGATATTTTTATAGGGTTGAAACAAATAATATGAAATCTATGGGAAATGGTAATAAAATTATTGCTGAATGTTATTATACCGAAAATCATGAAACATCTTTTAATAGGGAAAGAAGTATAAATCATAATCCAACCCGAATTCGTGCGATTATGCAGATACGATTTATAGATAAGCATAGCAATGTTTATAGAACTTTTCAACTAAATGGATTAACCGGATTTAAAGATGGTAATTTAATTAAGCTTGAAGGACGAAAATTTACTCATATTAAAGAATTGAATGACTATGAATTTTTACAATCATTATATTTTATTAAACAGAACTTTGATAAATTTA
>JBKSMT010000116.1:0-4641 GCA_046881945.1 Clostridia bacterium | reverse complement strand
TGGTGATGCCGTTGATGGTTTCGGGGATTGTTATTTCGGTAAAATTGCCAGTATAGTTGGTAATAACACCACTTGAATTGATAGCAAAATAATCCGCATAATTAGTATCGGCGGTAACTGGCATAGGGTTATAATTAATATTGAATGACGGATTGCTTCCTCGCGTATCAGTATTATTTTGGATTAAGTTAAAACAAGATACACCTATACTTGCACCCACAATCAAAATAAATGACATAATTAATAAGCCTAAACGCTTTTTCATAATTCCCCCTAAAATTAAATTACAAGCAAGTATTTAACTTGCTAATACTTTTAACAAATACGTATTTGAATCAACTTGCTTAGATACAAAGTAAGTACAATACGATATAATTATTATTTTCTAATACAAAACACATTATATCATATATTATCGATATTTGTATTATTTTTTTTCAATATTTTTAAATAAATAACATAAATTGAAATATTACTGAAAATTATAGAGAATAAATACAAAATAAAAGCAAAATATGGTAAAAATAATAAATTTTTATAAACATGTAAGAATGATATTATAAATGTTAAAAATATATAAAATAATTAAAAGTTTTTTAAATTTTTACTAAGTCACTAGGTGGCTACCTCAAAATAATGGTAAAAAATAAAAAATTGTAGTGCAAACTACAATTTAAATAATTAATGGTAAGATAATAAAAAAACTAAATCGCGGTTTGATTTAGTTTATACTTGGTGCCGATGGTCGGGGTCGAACCGACATGAGGTTGCCCTCGCAAGATTTTGAGTCTTGTGCGTCTGCCATTTCGCCACATCGGCATATATGCTAAACATGGTGTAAAGTGAGTTTAAACATACTTTTAACCATGTACTTTGATAGTATAGCACACAAAATTTAATCTTGCAAGTGTTTTTAATAAAATTTTTAACAATTTAAATATTTGAGGTATTAAATTTATAAAAATCGTTGACAATGATGGCGGGTTGTGTTAAAATATTTGCAACTTAATAGAGAAACGTTGAGTTTGAGGAGTACGTATTGGGCTGTCGGTAGAGAATAACTGTCATGGGCTGAAAGCAGTTAAGGTAAGTAATACGGAAGGTAGCAAACTAGTTCAAGCGAAGAAAGTTGATTTTGTTGATGATTAGACCGCTTGCGTCAAAGTATACGTTAGTTACAAATTAAGGGAAAGTAATCTTTCTAAATTAAGGTGGTACCACGGTTTATTCGTCCTTATGCTATTGCATAGGGATTTTTTTGTGCATAGTAAGAGCTATTAAGTTAAAAAAATCTAAATACATTAAAGGAGAAATTTATGTTAGAAGGAAAGTATAATTTTAAGGAAAGTGAACAAAAATGGCAAAGTTTTTGGCAAGAAAACGGAATTTATAAATTTAATAAGCGTAGCAATCGCCCAACTTTTTCGATTGATACTCCACCACCTACAGTTAGTGGTGAATTGCATATCGGTCATATTTACGGATTTAGCCAAGCAGATATGTATGCGCGTTTCCAACGAATGCAAGGCAAGAACTTGTATTATCCGCTAGGCTTTGATAATAATGGCTTGCCTACTGAACTTTTAGTTGAAAAGAAAAAGGGTATACGTGCACACACATTACCACGTGAGGAATTTACTAATATTGCGCTTGATTTGGTGGCGGACTATAATCAAAGTTATCGTGATATGATGGTTCGTACTGGTATGAGTTGTGACTTAAATCTTGGATATAACACAATTGATGAACGTAGCCAAAAAACAAGTCAAAAATCATTTATTGATTTAGCAATGCGTAATATTGCATATCGTGATAATAAGCCATCACCTTGGTGCTGTAAGTGTCGTACAAGTGTTGCAACTGCCGAACTTGAGGATAAGGAATTAGATAGCGTATTTAACTATTTAAATTTCCGTCTTGCTGATGGTAGCGGCACTATTCCTATTGCAACTACTCGTCCTGAATTTTTACCTGCATGTGTTGCTATATTTGTTAATCCTGAAGATGAAAGATATAAAAACCATGTTGGTAAGATGGTTAAAGTGCCATTATTTGAAGATATTGAAGTTAAAGTGTTAACTGATAGTAAAGTTGGTATTGATAAAGGTACTGGTATAGTTATGTGCTGTACCTTTGGTGACCAAACTGACGTTGAGTGGTGGAAGGAATACAAATTACCATTAAAGCAAGCAATTGATGATGGCGGTCGTATGACTGAAATTGCAGGCAAGTTTGCCGGAATGAAGTCAATCGAGGCACGTAAAGCAATTATTGATGAATTGAAAGAACAGGGTTATTTATATAAGCAAGATGCAATAAGGCACGCTGTTAAAGTACATGAACGTTGTGAAGAACCTATCGAATTTATGGCTAAAAAACAATGGTTTATTCGTACTTCAACACCAGAACTTAAGCAAAAATGGGTTGACCTAGGCAATGAACTTAATTGGCACCCTGAAAGCATGAAAGCACGTTATATGGCTTGGGTTAACAATCTAAATCAAGACTGGTCAATATCTCGTCAACGTTATTTTGGTGTTCCATTCCCAGTATGGTACTGTGAAGCGTGCGGTAAGCCTCATTTTGCTAAAATTGAAGATTTGCCAGTTAATCCATTATCAACTAAGTATAATGGTACTTGTGAGTGTGGCGGAACCAAATTTACACCTGAAACAGATGTTATGGATACATGGGCTACTAGTAGTGTAACTCCTCAAATTAACTGTAATTGGGCTGAGAGTGATGAAGAATGTGCTAGCCGTATGCCTATGGATATGCGTTTCTGTGGTCGTGATATTATCACTACTTGGAGTTTGCGTACAATTATTAAGGCATATTATCACCAAAATTGCTTGCCTTGGAAAGACCTAATGGTTAATGGTTGGGTTATGGCTGATAAGGGTGTTAAGATTAGTAAACGTTTTGCTAACTCAAAGATGAGCCTAAAAGATTTGCTTCAAGATTACGGTGCCGATGTAATTCGTTACTGGTGTGCAAATGGTGCTTATGGCCGTGACGTGTTACTAAGTGATGATGGTGTTAAAGATGGTTACAAATTAGTTAATAAGATTTGGAACGCGTCTAAATTTGTACTATCATTCCTACAAGACTACAAGCCAAGTAAACCAAGCAAGATTTTGCCTATGGATAATTATATTATGCATAAGTTTAACGAAGCATATAAGTCAACCATTAAGGCTTACGAAGATGTTGAAGTAGGTTATGCTAAAACTGAACTTGAAAAGTTCTTCTGGAACTTCTGCGATAACTATATTGAAATTGCTAAAAACCGTTTGTATAAGCCAGAAGTTTATGGTATTGAGGCAAAGGAATCAGCACAATGGGCATGCTATAATGTATTGCTTGGTGTGTTAAAAATGTTTGCGATTACTTTACCTCATATTACTGAAGAAATTTATCAAGACTATTTCCGTGAATTCGAAGGTGAGGAAAGTATTCATTTAACTATTTTAAAACCTATCGAACTAGATGATGATAATACAATTATCGCTTGTGGTGATGAAGTAGTTGATATTGTAGGTAAAATTCGTGGCTATAAGAGTGAGAATAAGATTAGTATGAAAACTCAAATCGAAAGCCTTGATATTACAAGTAATAACGCAGAGTTTATTGCTAGTGTTGATTATGATATCAAAGCAGTTGGTGGTATTCAAAAACTAACCACTCAAACTGGCGAAAGTAATCTTGTATTTGGTGCAATTGTACCAGATGAACAATAGAATAAAAAAGGAAGGCTTAAAAGTCTTCCTTTTTAATTAAATGTATTGTAAATTGGTGAAAATTATGATATATTTGTAATAGAGGTAAATTTATGGAACAAAATAATATTTATGCATATGAAAATAGACAAGAGATTTACAACGAAGCAAGGGATAATTTTTTGCAGGGTAAACCATTTGAAATTAATGGCAAAATGTGTGAAAGTTTGATTGAAGTTATGCATGAAGATGTTGCGTATTTATTTTCATTACTTGAAGATGTTAAGGAAGTGATTATTGAAGATGAAAAAGGTAGAAGAAAAGATGCAAAAGTTGGAAATACGCCATTAAACAATCAACTGGCAAATACTATTAGTATAGTAAATAAACGTGTGTTAGATGCTGAAAAGTTAAAAAGAGAATTAGGCAATAAGATGAGAGAATTGCTTGATAGAAATAAAGAAAAGCAAGTAGAATTAGATGAACAAATAAAAAGTTATGGATGTGTTACAGATGAAATGTTTGAAGAGCATGAAAAAATATTTAATGATATGTCAGAACTGCTTAATGAATTTGTGAATAGCGATACGATAGCAATTCAATTTGTTGAATATCGCAATAGTTGGCTTAAACAATATGAAAGTTATTTAAATAAGCATCGTAAAAATAATTAAGGTTGAAATTATATATTGACAAAAGTTTAATATATGATATAATACAATTAAAGTTAAGGAGAAATATATGATTAAAAATAAAGTTACAGATTATGGTGAAGAATATAATCGTGAGTCAATGTATGAAACAACACGAGAACTTTTAATGGAATACGAAAATGTTAAAATGAATGGTAAAACCCACAAGAGTTTATTTAGTGTTATGCTTGAAGATTGCGAGATGGAACAAAAAAAGTACGAGAGGTATC
>JBKSMT010000115.1:0-2121 GCA_046881945.1 Clostridia bacterium | reverse complement strand
TTTTGCGTGTTACAGGACTTAAGTTTAGGCGAAGTGAGTGATTTACTTAATATTTCTCGTCAAGCAGTTAAATATACGCTTGACAATGCCACTAATAGTATGTTAAAGTTGGAACAGGAATTGCATATTTTATCAAAAATGCAAAACATAAAGCAAAAGTTATCAAATTTGTTAGATATTACAAAAGATATTGATATTAAGCATGAAATTAACAAGTTATTGGAGGAATTGTAATGGCATTATTTCAAGGATTAGGCGAGAGGTTAAATCATATATTTAGTAAGCTTACTAAACGTGGCAAGTTAACCGAACTTGAAATCAAGGAGGCGATGCGTGAAGTACGTGTAGCGCTACTTGAGGCGGACGTTAACTTTATGGTAGTTAAAAAGTTTATTGCCAGTGTTAGCGAAAAGGCAGTGGGCGAGGAAATACTTAAAAGTTTAACCCCGGCACAACAGGTTATTAAAATTGTTAGGGACGAACTTACAACCCTTATGGGTGGCGAAAATGTAAAATTAGAAGTTTCGCCTAAGCCACCTACAGTTATTATGATGTGCGGTTTGCAAGGTAGTGGTAAAACAACGCTTAGTGGTAAACTTGCATTAAACCTTAAAAAGCAAGGTAAAAAGCCATTATTAGTAGCGTGTGACGTGTATCGTCCTGCGGCAATCGAGCAATTAAAGGTGCTAGGCAAATCAATCAATATTGATGTGTTTGAACGTGGTACGGATAATCCTGTAAAAACTAGTCGTGAAGCTATTAAGTATGCTGAAAAATATATGTTAGATACAGTTATTATTGATACAGCTGGTCGACTTCAAATTGACGAAAAGTTGATGCAAGAACTTAAGGAAATCAAAAAGGAAATTAACCCTACCGAAATCTTGCTAGTAATTGACTCAATGATTGGTCAAGAAGCGGTAAACGTATCAACAGCATTTAACGATGCGCTAGATGTTACAGGTGTGGCATTAACCAAACTTGATGGTGATACTCGTGGCGGTGTGGCATTAAGTGTACGTAGCGTTATAGGTAAACCTATTAAGTTTTGTAGCGTTGGCGAAAAGTTAACTGACCTTGAACCATTTTATCCTGACCGTATGGCATCACGTATTCTTGGCATGGGGGATATATTAACCCTAATTGACAAGGCTCAAGAAGCGGTTGATGAAAAACAAGTTAAGGAAATGGAACGTAAGTTCCGTGAAAATTCATTTACATTTAACGATTATATTGCGCAAATGGATAATCTTAACAAGATGGGTGGTTTAAAATCAGTACTAGGTATGATACCTGGACTTGGTGGGAAGTTACGTCAAATCGAGGAATCAATTGATGAAAAACAATTGCTTAAAAACAAGGCAATTATTCAATCAATGACAGAAAAAGAACGTGAAAATCCGGATATCATTAATGGCTCGCGTCGTATACGTATTGCAAAAGGCGCAGGTGTTCAAGTAACTGACGTTAACCAACTAATTAAGCAGTTTAATCAATCTAAAGAAATGATGAAACAACTTAAAAATAATAAACGTGGCGGAATGGCTAACATCATGCGTATGATGAAAGGATAAGGCACTTCGTTTAAATTTAAAATTAATATTTAAATTATAAAAACTAAATCGATATAACCTACTTATGTAGTTATATATATACAAATTTATAGGAGGAAAAATTTTATGGCAGTAAGAATTAGATTAACTAGACTTGGCGACAAGAAATCACCTTTTTATCGTGTGGTTGTTGCAGATTCTAGAACAGCTCGTGATGGTAAAGTTATCGAACAAATCGGAACATACGACCCACTAAAGAACCCAGCTGAAATCAACATCAATACTGAACTTGCTAAAAAGTGGATTGCTAATGGTGCTCAACCAACTGAAACAGCAAAAAGCATTTTGCAAACTGCAGGTGTTATTGAAGTTAAGGGTAACAGCGTTGCTAAAACAAATAACAAGAAAAAGAAGGCTAAGTACTTATGCAAGGATTAATTGAATTTATGGTTAAATCTATTGTTGCGGACAAAGACGCTGTAACAGTTGTTGAAAGCCAAGATGATAGAATGACCATTTACAATGTAACAGTAGCCCAAAGTGATATTGGTGGAGTTATTGGTAAGGG
>JBKSMT010000114.1:0-6776 GCA_046881945.1 Clostridia bacterium | reverse complement strand
CTTTTTAACCCCTACAAATTTAGCATTTATTACGCCTTGTTCGTATGAAAAAATTGAGGCAATTTTATCTGCCTCTTTGTAATCTTTAGTACTTAAAATAATCCCTTTGACCTTAGTTTCCATTTAATACCTTTAAATTGCTTAGTGCATACAAAAATTAAAATGTTAGTGTATCTTCTTCCTCAATCTCGTTATACAAATCCTCATTATTAATTGCTTCGCTTAAACTTTTAATAGGAAAATAATATTGTTGCATGCTAGATTTACCCCTCTTGTATCCTTCAAGATGAGTAATGGCATATACAAGTGCTGTATTTTGAAGCTCAGTTACTCCGTTTACTTTATTCATATTTTCCCCTCCTAAAACTTTGTATACTTTATTATATGATTTTTTATCTAATATATGCAACTAATCTTTGTTTGAATATCCAAATTCGCTTAACATTAAATTATCAATACGCCAATTAGGTTTCACCTTTATAAACAAATCCAAATATACGCGTGCATCTAGCATCTTTTCGATTGCAATACGTGAAATAGTTGATAGTTTTTTAATTGCCTCGCCATTTTTGCCTATAAGTATCATTTTATGCGAGTCCTTTTCGCAATAAATATCAGCACTTATCTTAATAACTTCATCACTTTCGTCGAAACTGGTAATTTGAACGGCAACACCGTGAGGTATCTCCTCATTATATAATAGCAAAACTTTTTCGCGTATGATTTCCGCTGACAAAAATCGAACATTTTTGTCAGTAAATTGCTCAACTGGATAATAACGCATTTCGAAGTCGTATGTTGGCAAATACTTTTTAATCATATCAATCAACACGTCCACATTTTTACCCTTTAGGGCTGAAAGTGGCAATATTTCATCTACTTTTGCGACCTCATTTAACTTGGCAAGTTGTGGATAAAGTTTTTCAAAAGTTGTTTCATCAATCTTATTAATAACTAATATCTTTTTGCTACGCTTATCACCCTTGTTGGCTAATTTTTCATATTGTTCAATTAGTGGTTTTTTACCATCAATTACATATACAAGTACGTTAACATCACCATTGATTGCATTATCAATATTTTCTTGCATATATTCGTCAAGTTTATGTTCGGTTTTATGATAACCTGGTGTATCTATAAATATAATTTGACTATTATCATCATTATATATGCCAATCGTGTTATCCCTTGATGTTTGTGCCTTTGGTGATACTATTGCCACCTTTTCTCCTACTATACTATTGATAAGTGTACTTTTACCAACATTAGTATTTCCTATTATTGTTACATATCCGCATTTAAATTCCATTTGTTAATCCCTTGTAATTTTACATTTATTAAGTATTTTAGTTTGCATTTCTTCCATAACTATACGATCATTTTCGTCTATATGGTCATAGCCTAAGCAATGCAACACTCCGTGTAGGAACAAAAAGCAAAATTCACGCTTATAACTATGATTATATTTAACCGCTTGACGCTTTGCCACCTCATTACAAATAAATATTTCACCTACCAACAAACTATTGTCCATAGGGTCAATATCCAACTTATATTTATCCAAATCAAGAATATCGCCTGCCTTAATATCAGTAGTTGGAAAACTAAGCACATCAGTTGCCCTATCTACTCCGCGGCTAGACAAATTAAGGTCATGTATAAAAGCCTTGGATACAACATAAAGATTATATTTAATGTTTTTAGTAGGTTGTCCAAGTACTTTGAAAGTTGTTTTAATAACATCTTCCAAATCTTTTACTATATCATCATTAAATGTGCGTATTTTTGAATAAACGTTAAGCATATTTTTTTCCCTTTTATTTATCTATTTTTTAGTACTATCTACAACAGTTAAACCATCTAGTTTTAAATTGTTTAATTGTTTTCCAACTTCTTCGTATTGTTGTTTCATTTCTCTATCTTGTTTTTGTAATTCTTTAATTCGTTTTTGAATTAAAGTCATTTCTTGTCCTATTTTAGTTTGTTGACCTTGAAGATAAGTTTGAAAATATATTTTTTTCAAATCATTGCAAGTTTGTTCATCAAATTCATCGCTTGTTTCATCAAGTCTTAAACTAAAAGGTGGACACATTGTGTCGTGCAATAAATTGATTGTTAATTTATCATTTGCATAATCCAATTCTCTATTTACAACACATACAGGTATTACCCTATCACCATTTAATAAGTTTACTTGATACTTGTAATCGTGATAGGTGTGAAATCCATAAAAATGCTCTTGCTCGGTTACATTATGCATCAACTCTTCATATTGATAATACCATTTTTCGCCGTCAGGATTTTTGCTATTTAAATATTGTATTATATTATGGACATAGTCTTTTAAATTTACTGGTAAATTCATTTGTCCAGACAATTCTAAATACAGTTGATTATAGTGCTTTCTATATTTTTCTAATTGCGTCACATAAGATGTTGATGATTTTACTCCACTGTCTAATCCTGCTTGCAAAAATTCAATTTTTTCTGCCAATTGACACTTTTTAGTATACTTCTTCAAATCTATCATATATTTCTCCTTAATGTTTAGTAGTACTACAAATAAGTCAAATCCCCTTATTATGAAATAATTGTAGATATTGTTAAAGTAGTGGTTGAATATAGTGTGTCATTAATAATTAGGCTTGTGGTTTTTTCGTCCAAAATCTCGCTATTAGTAGGAAGATTAAGATAAGCCAAATCAATGCTTTCGCGTTCCACTCGGCCTTGCTCCGCCACCAAATCGTAGTTAACTAGCACATAATCCAACTCGTAATATGTCACCTTAGTTCGCTTAATAGGCAACACGCTACTTATATTTTCATTATACACGTAACTTTCATAAAGTGCAAATGGTTTTGATGATTTTTTTGAAAATAAATTTTTATTAAGCAATGTCATACTAGATGTTGTATAAGTTTTGCCAGTACGTGCCAACTCGGTTTGAGTAGCACTAAGTTTGCTAGAGCCGACAACGTATGCTTTAGCCCTAACTTCCGCTATCGGTTTAACCATAACTTGATTGCCATCTTTATCCAAAGTAAACGGATATACTAATATATCACCCTTATTTACAAAGTCCCCACTATTAACTGCCATTGTACCAGAAATCAACGAAAAATTGGTGATAATTCCACTATAAGTTGCAACTATCGGTGCATAAGTTTCGGGGGTATAAACTAGTTTTTTACTAATATTGATAATTATTGTAGTTCCCCTAGTCATGCAACTTACTTGCGCAACGTTTGGCAGTTGCTTAAGTAGTATATCTTCAACAATCTTATTATCCTGTGGTAAAAATTTACCCTTTGCTATATTATTATCTTTTAATATCTCAATTACCGAACTTTCAAGTTCGCCCTCACCACCATATATTTCAATCTTCCATGTAAATTTAGTCGAAAACGCCATTAAAGTAAATGCAAAAGGAATTACCAGTAGTATTGCAATATTCTTTTTAAGCCAAGTTTTAAAGTTAGCAATCCCCAAATATTTAATATGGTATTCATAGTTTTTTAGCATTGGTTTAACTACTTTATATTGCTTAAAATTTATACTAAAAAACATAACATTGTTTTCCACCCGTTCAATGTTATACACTACTATATTGTTGCTTTGCAACTTGTTAATCAGTTGGTCAAGGTTGTAACCTATAACCTTAATACGCACTAGTGGTTTCATAGCACCACCACACTAACAATACTACCACACACTAACGCAGTTGAATTATCATAATACTTAACATATAGGTCACTACCCTTGATTGAGCATACCTTTTTACGTACCTTAAAACTAATTTCCTCACGTGTCAAGTTTAATATCCCGCTTTGCCCTTCAAGGTACACCATTTTGCCACCAATATTAATATAGCGGTATTCCTTTAATGTAACACCTAATTCCTTAGTCACGAAACTGTCTAATTCATCTAATAACATACTTAAATATATTAAATATACACAAAAAAAATACCAAACCCAAAGTTTAGTATTTTAATTGTATTATTTAGTAAGTATTTGTTCGTTTTCGATTATATTGCATTTAAGTAATGCTTTCAAAATCACTGGATAAGTCATATATTCGGCATTTAAATCAAGTTTTACAATCAAGTCATTTATATTTGTATCAGGCATTAAGCGAAGACTAGTTCTGCCATAATCACTTTGAATGTAAGTATTTTGTTTTAAATTAGTACCATTAGCAAGTTCAGTATTATGGTCCACACGGAATTTAGCCATTTCCTCAACCACAGATTTAGATAACTCTGGTGAATTGTAAGTAATAGCCACGGTTAAAGTACCAATCAAACTTTTACCTAGTTGGTTATTATCAAATCCTGGGCTTAAAGTGATTGTTGCGCCAACGTTAGAATCCTTTATTTTGTTAACATTTTCGATATTAGCAATCAACTCACCAACATTTACCTTAAAATCACACTTTCTTGCCACACTAGCATTATATATAGCAATCTTCTTTTCATTATTGCTTTGTGCCACATCTTTCAATCCTTGTTTATATTCTTCAAAATTCATAATTTACTCCTTTATTAATCAAAAAATTTTCTATCAAATATATCGCTTAGCATAAGCACTTTAAGTTCGGTTGGGAGCTCGTTTAAAGCCTCATCAACAGGTTTATTTGCCATACTTCGAGGTTGACGCCTAGGCAAATAACTAAACTCAGGCGAATCAGGTATATACTCATCAGCCATATCACCATCCAAATCGAAGTCAACTACCGAATTACGCATATTTTTAGATTTACGTGCAAAGTCGCTATAATCCGCAAACTCATCATCTACAGCATCAATAAATCCATTACTAGTAGGAATATCGAAATCTGACATTATATCATTAATAAAATCTTGATCGGCCTTAGTATTGTTTGACTTATTGCTCATATCTGTAATAGGAATTGAACTACTAGCCGAATGAATATCAACGGGTTTAGTTTCAGGATTATATTCTTCAGCTGGCTCAACCTTTTCGGTCACTTGTTTTTTGCTATCCTTTTCGGTCTTTAGCATAAACTTAATAAACATTATTGCAAAAACCATTAGAACTATAACTATTGCAATAATAATCCACTTCAGCATAGGCAACCTACATCATACCGCCACGGTGATCAGGCCTTTCAGGGCGACCAGGCTTAGTTTCCTTATTATTACTAAATGAATTACGCATGTTAGTATCGGCTTGTACATTTTGCATTTTGTAGTAATCCATTACTCCAACTTTGCCTTTTTTTAAGGCTTCAGCCATTGCTTCATGAACCTTAGATTCGGCTGCAAGTACTACCGCTTTCATTTCCTGAGTTTTAGCTTTCATTTCTTGCTCGTGAGCAATTGCTTGAGCCTTACGTTCCTCTGCCGCTGCTTGCGAAATACGTTTACGTGCGTCAGCTTCATCAATACGAAGTTTTGCACCAATATTTTCGCCCACGTCAATATCACAAATATCGATTGACATAATTTCAAACGCTGTACCCTTATCAATATCACGAGGGTTTATAGTTTTAGATAGCAATGATGGATTAGCCATAATGGCGCTATGAGTTGGACCTTGACCAACGCTTGCCACCACACTTTCGCCAACACGGGCTAAAATTGTGGCTTCATCAGCACCACCGATAATGCGGTCAAGTTTAGCTTTGATAGTTACTTGAGCAATTACTTTAACTTCAATGCCATCTTTTGCTATTGCTGAAATGCGGTCAGTTTTAATAACCCTAGGTTTGACACTAGTTTGCACTGCCAATACAACATCACGACCAGCAAGGTCAATAGCCATGGCTTGCTCAATAGTTAAATTTAACTTAGCGCTATGTGCGGCAATAAGTGCGTCAATAACCTTTTCCACATTGCCACCCGCCATCATATGAGTTTCGATCTCGCTATCATATATTTTGATACCAGCCTTACGTGCAAGTATGTATTGATTAACAATTTTTTTGTAATCAACTTTACGCAACTTCATACCTACTAGCCTAAACATACTGATATGCGCGCCCGACATCAATGCCCTAAACCATGTATGCATAGGAACAAGTATTAAACATACTACAATTAATGCAACTACTATAACTGCTGCAACGGCTATCAAAATCCACCAATAAAATGCTAATGCTAATAAACTATTCATAATTTGCTCCTTACTTTTTAACTACTATTAATGTGTTATTTTGAACCCCTACAACTTCAACAAAACTATCTTTTTCAATAGTGCTGGTACTAGTTGCATAATACAACTGTCCGTCTATATCAATAGTTCCACCTAAATCAATGTTGGTAAGTGCTTTACCTGTTTTACCAACCAACTCATTTAAATCATTAGTACTGTAATATGTACGGAATTGATACCTATTAGGATTTTTAATAATCCCTTTATTTTCAAGTACAACTTCAATAATAATAAATACAGCAAGTATTAACGCTATTATTGACACAATAGTTATAATCTGCTTAAGTTTAAACCCATCAATATAATAAGAACTAATGCCAAAAGCCAATAATGAAATACCAAGTATACCTGTAACACCAATTTTAGGCATAAAAACTTCGGCAATGGTTAGCAACATACCTGCACTAAGTAATACTATTGTAAGCAAACTCATATTTTGAAATAAACTTATAATATATTGTTCCATATTATATACCTATATCCTTTATGTGCTAATTATATCATAACCAGTATATTTGTCAATACCAAAATAAAAAAAAGTACTTAAAATTTAAGCACTTTTTTAACATTAAACTACTCAGTACTATTTAATAAAAATTT
>JBKSMT010000113.1:0-2013 GCA_046881945.1 Clostridia bacterium | reverse complement strand
TAAATTATACAATGCTTTATGATTATGGCAATGAATGTATAGATGTCACAGGCGGGTGGAACTCAGATACGTTGACAGCTATTAAATTTAACGGAACAAATATGTCAAAAAGTGGAACAGCTGAAAAATTAGCAGATTGCTTGCATATGACACAATTTAATGTAACAGGTACTTTTAAATATGTTTCATTTAAAACAGTTAACCAAATAGACCTCAGCGACTTTGTAGTTTCTTTTATTAAATATAACACTCAAAAAGTTAAGACAGGTAACGCGCAAGCGAAGTTACACATCACTAACAATTTGAACCTAGGAGATGTTAATAAAAATTATAGTCATAATTGGCGTTTAGAGGCTTCTAATTTAATGAATCCTGAAGGCGCAAATGCTTCAATAATATCGTATGACGATTTTGGAACGAATTTAAAAACTATAAATGGGAATTATTATATGATAGCATCGATATTTTTTGGGGTAAGTAGTGATGGTAGATACGAAACTTCTATATACAATATGACACTTTTTAAAGAAGATGCGTGGCAAACACTTGCGAGTATAGCAGGAATATCAGCAAGTTCAATAGATGATATATTAACAATTGCGTCAACGTTATTATCTATCGAAGAAGCAGTAAAATTTATGATTTATAATTGCACAGGTTCATTTATGGCAAGCGCAATACAATCAAGCACATTTTTAACGGCACTGAACAACAGCTCTTATAAAACTATAATACAAGCAAACGAACATTGGGCTAAATTTTTAGCATTAATATCTTAAGAGGAGGTATAAGAATGGCGGATATAACTAATCTAGAACGTTTTTTGAAAGATGTCGCAGGTGCGATTAAAACTAAAAAAGGTACTACAGCTTTGATACCAGCTGCAAAATTCGATGAAGAAATAGCCAGCATCACTGCAGGAGAAGGTGCGGTAGAAAACGGAGATGTGAAACTGTTTGCATCGGTGGAAGAAATGAATAATTATGTCGAGGCTAATAGCGGTGATTTAGCTATTGTATACAGCGTTGAAGCTACATCGGTTGCATCTGGTACAAAATTTAGTAATTTATATTTTCCGAAAACAATGAGTGTTCCTAAGAGAACTCTTACGCAACCTACGGTGACCGCTACTGGTGACGCTGACATCACTGTTGTGTTCACATCAACTAGTGTGACATTTTCGATTAAATATCCAAAGTGTCCGTATACATTTACTGTATTATATGAATTATCTGAAGGAACCACTTATGTTCGTAATGACACATATTCTGATAGTCCGTTTAACGCTGCCGAATTAAATGAATACGGTTTTATATGGAGTAACGAGTTACTTATATTTCCTGCTTCAGTTAGTGTTACATTTACTATGCCTACACTCGCATCAAATGCCGTTAAAGCTGCATTTAGATATGGTGAGTTGATATTCGGCGGTATGTATCAGTACAAAAGCTCAAAATGGACAATAGCAGATAACCAATTTAGTGTAAAGGAAAACGATGTTATATCGGGTAAAACTGCGTATGGTCCAGACGGACTAATTACCGGTACAAGACCTGTAGTGGCAATGGAACTCGTAGAGAATGTTAAATACGAACCTATGACTAATTATGTAGGCGTGACTATAGATAGAGATGTCGCAATCAATACTGGCGGAATATTAACGATTAAAGGTGCGGTTGTAGCTGATAAAGTTGGTCTTACTGGAGACAAAATAGTAGCAGGTAACACTATTCTAGGTGTAAAGGGTACTGCTTCAGCTGGTGGCTCAACTGAGTTAGGTGAGTATAGTGCTACATTTATATCAGACAAACCTTTTGAAGATGGTTCTAATGTAAAGGTATTATACACAAATGATGAGAATAAATTAGATACTATACCTAAACCTGCACCATTCAGTGGTAGATTTGATGGATATAATGACATTACTACTAGTTCATGGGGTTCGTTTGTTAATATTACTACTAGTACGATATTTACTACCAATAAGGTGTATAGAGCTAGTAATACGTTAGG
>JBKSMT010000112.1:0-1596 GCA_046881945.1 Clostridia bacterium | reverse complement strand
TCAACAGGAAATTGTTCTTTCTTACCTAGTAATACAAGGTTACAAACCTGGTCAGCCACCAACATTTTGCACGCTTGCATAACCCTTTCATCTAATAATGCTTCAGGCAATAAAATTCTGCCTTGTTTTGATTTTGCTTTGTTATATAATCTACTAATAATATCCATAGTTCTATAATAACCAAAATTGAAAAATTTGTAAAGCAAAAATAACTACTAATTTAATCTTGGAGCAAATTTTTTAGTTGCTTTATATTTTTTTGCATTGCCTTTTCACCATATTGTATTGATTTAGAAATATCTTGCAAACTAAAACTCATTTGATTTACATCTGGTTGGCTTATTTTGATATGTAAATCACTATTATTGCCTTTTAGTTTAGTAATCTCGCTTTGCATTAATGTAATTGCATTGATGGTCAAGCCCATAATTTTAATTTTAGAACTTTCAACTTGCTTGCTATAATCACCTATAACGTCAATTGATAGTATAATGTAGTCCTTTTTCAATTTACGTGCTATATCACTAGGGACATTATTAAGTACTCCGCCGTCACATAATAATTGTTCATCCTTTTTTACTAATGGAAATACACCAGGAATTGCTGAACTTGCAAGAAGATTATCAACTAATTTACCTTGCTTTAACACTACTAACTTACCTTTAACAATATCAGTAGCAGTCGCAACAAAAGGTATTTTAGTTTGATCATGAGTAATATTGCCAATTTCAGTATTTAACACATTTTTTAATTTCTTACCAGTTAAAATGCCAGTTTTACAAAAAAAATTAAATAGATTAAAATCCATCAATTTCCTTTTATTTAACTTTTTACTAATATCATTTAAGTGCTTACAAGCCTTACCACATGCATACAATCCGCCAATAATTGCACCCATACTTGTACCTACAATCAAATCAGGTTTAATACCATTATATTCAAGAACTTTCAATACCCCAATATGAGCATATCCTTTAGTTGCTCCGCCACCTAATACTAATGCTAATTTTTTCATATCCTTCCTTTTATTATTATACTAATTATAGCAACTTTTATGTGATAAAGCAACTTGAATACAAAAAAACTCATCTAATATATGATGAGTTTTTTAATTTTTATCTAAACTATAAAACACTGTTATAGGACTAGCCATTTTAATTTCCTTAGTCAAGAACTCGGCCTCCTCACCATCTTGAGTAAATGGTTCGTTTGAGTGATTTTCAATCTTAACGTTTTTACATTTTTGGATTACAACATTTTTTTGTTTTCGCACGCTGTTAATACCAAATAAGAATAGTTTAAGTAATGTAAATAATGCCTTTATGTAACTACGTTTTTTTTCAATTAAAATTACATCCATAAGTCCGTCATCAATATCCCGTTCCTTATTTATCCTAAATCCCGCTGCAGACCTACTATTTAGCACCATTGCCATAATATATCTGCCATGATAACGTTCGCCATCTATGGTAATGGTTAACGGAAGCGTACGCATACTAAACAATTGCTTAGCGCCTGTTATGAAATAAGCAAGTTTCCCCAACACCTTTTTCATACCTGTACTGGTTTGGAAACTAGTACTAACAAACATACCAC
>JBKSMT010000111.1:0-5379 GCA_046881945.1 Clostridia bacterium | reverse complement strand
GCATTGCCTTACACTAAAGGTAAAACTGGAGTGATTAATATACGACTACTTCAACCATTTGACGAACGCGCTTTTGTGGAAGCATTACCTAAAAATGTTAAAAACATCACAGTGCTTGAGCGCAACTTTAACCCTAATGGTCAAAATCCTATATATACAAATGTATTAAATGCAATATATAAAAATAAATTAAAAATAACCTTATTACAAGGTGTTTACGGATTAGGCGGTAAAGAATTTTCTCCAGATGATGCTGTTGCAGTGTTTGAAAATATGCAAGGTAAACAATTAACCGAATTTAGCGTAGGAATTAATGATGATATAAATAACAATTCATTAGAAGTTAAACCTTTGTATGTAGAAAGCAACAGCGAATTTAAAGCACGTATTTATGGATTAGGTAGCGACGGTAGTGTATCAAGTGCCAAGAGTATAATTAAAATATTAGGTCAAAATAGTTATGCTCAAGGATATTTTGATTACGATAGCAAAAAGTCTGGCAGTTTAACAATATCACATATCCGTACCAGTAATAATCCTATCAATAAACCATTTAATTCAAATCAGGTTGACGTGGTGCTGTGCAATAATCCAAGTTTTTTAAAAAAGCACAATATTTCTAGTTGTTTAAGAAACAATGGAACTCTTATAATTAATTGTTCTTACACCAATAACGAACTAAACAAAACAATGCTTAATGAAACTAAATTAGATATAACAACTAAAAATATCAAAGTTTACACAATAGATGCCGACAAAATTGCTTTGGACAATAATTTAGGTAACAAAATAAACAATATTATGCAAGCCTCATTATTTTACGTTAGCAATATAATCCCTTATAATCAAGCATTAACTGAAATTGAAAATAATATCAACATAATGTTTAGCAAAAAAGGTGAGGACGTTGTTAATAATAACATAAATGCAATCAAATCTGTACAAAAATGTGTAAAACTTGTGGATAACTCAATATTTAATGAATGTAAATTTGATGAGCCTGCTCCACAAAGTATATATTACGAGCAAATTATTAAACCAATTTCCAAACAAGACGGCAATAATATACCAGTTAGCAAATTTAAAGTTGATGGTCATATGCCAACCGATACCGCAAAATTTGAAAAACGAGGAATTGCAAACAATATACCTTGTTGGCACGCCGAAAGTTGTATTCAATGCGGTCGCTGTAGCATTGCTTGTCCTCATGCAAGTTTAAGACCTATCATATTTGAACCAAATGACAAAACTCCTAATACATTCACTTCCAAAAAAGCAATCCTTGCTGATGGTCAATATCGTATGCAAGTAGAGCCTATGGATTGTACTGGATGTGGAGTATGTTCGCAAGTATGTCCTATGAAAGGCAAGGCAATTACTATGGAAAATGATACCAAATTAAAGGAAATTGAACTTATAAATCAACAATACGCATACACCTTGCCTTTAAATAAACCTTTTGAACCTAATAGCGTCAAAGGATTGCAATTTTATAAACCTTATTTTGAATATAGTGGTGCATGTGCCGGTTGTGGCGAAACACCTTATATCAAAACATTGACACAACTATTTGGTGATAGAATGATAATAGCAAATGCAACTGGCTGTTCTAGCATTTATGGTGGAACATTCCCTACTTGCCCTTACACAAAGGACGGACTTGATTTAGGACCAGCTTGGGCAAATAGCTTATTTGAAGATAATGCTGAATTTGGATATGGAATTATGCTTGCTAAAAAGCACGAACGCGAAAAGTTTATAAGCACTTTAAAAACCATTGAATTTAGTACAGACGTCGCAAAAATAATAAATAAGTTCCTAAAAAATCCTGACAACCACAAACAAAATCGTAAAATTCTTGAACAATTAACTTTATTTTCAGCAACACGTGGAATTAGTGAAAGTGATAAATACTTATTTGACAACCTAGGATTTATAATCAAACCTAGCACTTGGATTATAGGTGGTGATGGCTGGGCTTACGACATAGGATTTGGCGGACTAGACCATGTAATTGCTAGCGGTGAAAATATTAATATATTAGTTTTGGATACCGAAGTATATTCAAACACTGGTGGTCAAACCAGCAAAGCAACCCCTCGTGGAGCAAGTGCTAAGTTTAACCAAACTGGCAAAACAACCAAGAAAAAAGACCTTGCTAGCATGATGTTAGCATACAAAGATGTTTACGTTGCTCAAATTGCAATGGGCTCTAACCCTGACCAAGCAATTCAAGCATTTATCGAAGCCGAAAATTATAATGGGCCAAGTTTGATTATTGCATATAGCCCTTGCGTAAGCCATGGCTATGATTTGCGTTATAGCCAAACACATGCTTTCGCTAGTGTTAGTAGCGGTTATAATACATTATTTAGATACAATCCTACTAGCAAACAACCAATGCAAATTGATAGCATTGCACCTTTTACTGATTATAACGAATATGCTAATAGCGAAAACCGATATAAAATTCTTGACCAAGTAAATCCTAGCAACAAGCAAAATCTATTAACCAAATCTAAGCAAGATGCAGTAAATAGACGTAAAGCTCTGGTAAATCAAACAAAGAAATAAAAAATAATTTGAATTTTTTGTAAAATTATGTATTATTATAAATAAAACACACATAATACTAATGTGTGTTTTACAAAGCAATATCAATAAATTGAATTTACTTTCAATTAAACTTGAATTTGCTATTGGTTAAATTTATTTAACTTTTGTAAAATATATATCTTTCAAATATCAATTTGAAAGAACTGGTTTAAACACCGCTTAAAAAAGTCCCAAATCATTGGGATTTTTTTAATTATTATTTATATTTAAAATAATTTCATTACTTATTTCATCTAATGTTTTGACACTCTTATCAATACATATATCACAATTTAACGAAACGATTTTATTAAGTTTATCAAACATTAATAAATCTTGCTCCATCCTATATTTATCCTCATTTTTACCTCTTGCCACAAAGTAAGCTTTAGGAAGAAATAAAAATATTTTTTTATACTCATTAAATAACATAAAATTATTATTAGCAATAAACAAATCATTAGACATCGTAACTATACACTTGCTAAAAGTTAATACTCGTTCAATACTTTTGCGTTGAAGTTCACGCAATAACTTCGCCGCATCAGTTAACGCAACGCTTTGATTATTTAATAATTCAAAATTTAATACATCATCTATATCTACGTAAACATAGCCAAGTTTAGACGCCAAAGCTTTTGACACGCCTTTTCTCAAATCCGCATCTACACATACAATCAATATGTTTTGCAACTTATTCCCCCTTAAGTGTTTTAAGTATTACCTATAAATGCCTAATTTCACTTCCCTTTATTTATTTTATGATATCAAATATTTTTACATTTAGCAACTAATTTTTGCAATCACCGCATTATGTTACAAAATTAGACAAATTTCGACACCAAATAAACACTATAGTAAAAATAAGATGCGTTTAAGCACATCTTATTTTATTCTTTTATTTAATCCCCACTTTTACATTATCTTCTTGTCGATTTCGCAACTCATCAATCGGATGCGGAGCCACTTCAAATCTATAATCCTTACCAAATCTTTCAATAAACCTTTTAACAACCAAATGACTTGCCACGTTTTTAGGTGTTACATTTACAGTTTTTAAATGCATAAAAAATCTTGCATCACTATTCAATTCACTTGCTGGAACATAGTCTTCTTTAACCGAAGTATAGCCAACCGTTTGCAAAACTTTGCGCACGTATTCGATATTACTGCCAAACTTTAATAATTTAGGAAAATCGGTTGCCCCTACAACCTTACATGCATCTTTATTTTCATATTTCTTTAATAATTCGCTGGCCAACTTTAAGTGCGCAACTTCCATCTCAAAGTGTTCTTCCCAAATTTCCTTAACACAATCATCTTCCTCATCTTTCATTACTGAGTAATATAAATAACATTCAGTATATTCATGCATTACCCATTGTTCCAACCATGTACAAGTAGGGTCTTTTAGACTTTCGTACTGAGTAACGTGTTCCTCCTCAACCATACCTATTTCGCTAAATAATCTTCTACCTAAATCATTATTATAAAATTGTGCAACATTCATATAGTAATTCATTGTTTGTTGCTCCGCTGCAGTAATAATGCCTGCAACAAGTTTACTATAAATATCCGCTTTTTTGGCATTCATACTAAAACGCACATTATCAATAGGGTGTCTGTGCTCGTTAATTGTAGGTCTACCTGGGGTAATTTCAGTATACTTACCGACCATCACATCAGCATCAATATTATAATCCATTTTTAATAGGTTAGCAAAGCGATATAAGTGGTCAAAGTCCTCCAACAAAGCAAAGTCCAAAGCCGCTTTTGAATTTTCGTCCTTTTCATTTTGTGCTAGTATTGCTGTCAAATCCACCGCTAATTGTTCGTAAGCAATAGTTGTTTCAAGTATGTTTTCATCAATAGGTTTTAGGCAACTTATACGTTTTTGTTGTTGCTGTTCCTGATTTCTAACTAACGCGGCGGCACGTCTTATATCATTGTCATTGCAATTACGTGCAAGTTGATGCAAAAACCAGTTTGATTCATACTCAGTTCCATTCATTAATATTATACGTGTTTTTGTATAAGGCGAAGTTTTTAATTTATTATATGGTTTAGGATACATCTTTTCCCAATCCATAAAATACTCGCCAACTTCTTTTGACTTATGTTCAAATGGGTTCATAAATTTTCTCCTTTTAACAAATTTATTATTAACCAAGCAATACGTTTTATACAAATATTACATATTCAAACAAAAAAAATTAAGTGCAACTAAACACTTAATTTTACTAATTTTAATATATTGCTAATTTAAAATCCAGCACGCCAAATTTAAACATGTAGCAATTGATAACCATAATGGATAAATTGTTAAAAAGTATGAAAAGAACATGTCGCGTTTATGCATCAATATTAATAGCACCGAACCTGCTATTAAATTTAAAATAATTGCAATTAACCCCCACAATAAACTATGCAAAGTAAAGAATAGTAGACACCATGCCACATTAAGCGCCCCATTAACAATTAATAATATTATTAATTCTTTATCTAACCTATCATTCTTAATTGCAAAATATAGATATATAGCAAACGCAATATAAATAACAGTCCATACAATAGGAATAACAATATTAGGAACCCATTCGTTTGGTTTAATCAATGAGTCAAACCAATCCATTCCCATATTAACAAAAATTGTTCCTAATACCGCAACCAATATTACCGCACCAATAGCTATAATTGTGTTTAAAGTTTTATTATTCATCATACTTATATTATATTACGTATAGTCAAATATTATTCATAAATCAATTTGAATATTTAAAATAT
>JBKSMT010000110.1:0-3763 GCA_046881945.1 Clostridia bacterium | reverse complement strand
TTTAGCCAAGAGGTAAGACGAAATGACTAATAGACAACTTAACGAAATTATTAATCGTGCAAGAAATGAGTATATTACAAATGGAAAAACTGATAAATTTAAAAATTTATGCAATATGATTATGGATGAAAATAATGTGTCACATATAATAATGTTTACTAATTCAGTTCCTGGTATAGATGTTAGAGAGTTTGGATTGATAGTGCTACGAGATGGTAGCGCCGAACAGAACTTTGAATTTGCTTTAATAGATGGTGCTGACACAAAAGCTCATCGAGAAGTGATTATTAAATCACTAGACGTTGAAGCTAACCTTAAAGCGGGTAAGCAGATTAGTGATGAATATATAGATGAATATGTAAATAGACATGGCAAGGTTGTATTACGTGGCACTCCTTATCAAAATTTTAAGTATTTAAAGCATAATAAATCATCACAACTAGATAAACAATCTCATCTTAATATGATTATTGCTAAAGGAAATACTTTTATTAATACACTTTGTGCTAAGGAAATTAAGGGTGCCGATATTTTGGCACACGGGGAAATGGTTATTAGTAGTAAGGAGGTTCAACCTAATTTTCATTTTGCTAAAATTAAAGGCGCTGATACACAAAGACATTTGGATATTGTATCTCAATATGGCAATGCATATGAGAATTTTGAAGTATTAACAACATTTAGAAATAGTTGCAATATAAAAAAGCATGTACAAAATATTTTTAGTTCAAAAGACAATGAGGTAAAGTATAATTGCTTAATGTGGTTACGCGAAATGGGAATTATGGATAAACTTAAATCATGTTATGAATTACAAAAGTTTGTTCATGATATAAATAGTGGTAAGATTAATATAGATGATATCACTAACGAAGATAGGGATGACTATTTGTATTAATTTTGGGTTTAATCTCGTAAAATATAGGTGCTACGAACCGCATTTTAGAGTTAAAAATAGGTGATTTGTAAAAAAAATGAAAAAATTTTAAAAAATTTTGCAAAATCACTTGTTTTTTTTAAATTTATGTTGTATAATGACAAAGTCACGCAAAATATATGAGTGAATGATCCATTAGCTCAGTTGGTAGAGCACATGACTTTTAATCATGGTGTCCCGGGTTCAAGTCCCGGATGGGTCACCAGCATGCGGATGTGGCGAAATTGGCAGACGCGCTAGACTTAGGATCTAGTGGGCGACCGTGGGGGTTCAAGTCCCTTCATCCGCACCAAGGGGTATCGCCAAGCGGTAAGGCACAAGACTTTGACTCTTGCACGCGGTAGTTCGAATCTACCTACCCCTGCCAAATTAACACACTTTGAAATTAAAGTGTGTTTTTTGTTATTCAAAATAGATGAAATTGAATATTAAAGCAAGTTTAAAACAAAATAATTTAAGAATTATTATAATAAATATAAGATTTATTAAAAATTGTTTGACATACATTAATTTTTTTTGCTATCATATAAATGATTAGATTTTTATTAAAAAGGGGATTTAATAATGCGTCAAGATAGAAAATTAAATAAGGTAATAATGTTTTCATCAATAATAGGGATTTTGATAGGAATTGTACTATTATTAGGTGGAATAGGAGCTGGTGTTTTTGGTTATTTAAAGCCTAACGAATTTTTAAAAATAGATGAAATTGTATACTTTATTAATCAACAAGGCATTGTTGGTATTCAAAAAGAGTTATTAAATGGCAAATTACTAGATTATAAATTTTTATTTGTAGTTTTGGGTTCAATTATAGCAGTAGTTGGTTTGATTACGTTTATTTTAGCACTAGTAACCATTAAATTAGTTAAAAAACAAAAGGTTGCAAATCGCAAAGTAGTGCTTATATTTTTTGCAATAATACATTTAGCTATTGCAAGTTGTGCGGGTACATATTTGTATTTAGAATTCAAGAATTTACCTAATATAATTAAATATGTAATGTATGGCGTGGCTGGAGTATATGGATTTATTGCCTTATTAAATATTTTTGGTTTGATTATTAATCGTAGCGAACAATTTATGTCAAACGATAACAGGAAGTATGCGTTTGATAATTCAGCAATGCGTAGTGCACGTGTTGAAGTTAATAATAATGTTAGGGATGCTCAATATCAACCAAATATTATGCCTAATCAAGCACAACAAAATCCTTATGCGAATAATCAAGCAAGACCAAATCCACAACCTAGACCAATGCCTCAAGGTCAACGTCCTCCAATGCAAAATACACAACAAAATAGACCTGTGGCACATCCAACACATGCATTGCGTCCACAAATTGATGCAAGGGCTCAAAGTACGGCACGTCCTGTAGCATCAGGCGCAAGTCGTCCAATGCAACGTCCTACTCAACCTGTACAACGTCCAATGCAATCTACTCGTCCTATCCAACAACCTATGAGACCTGCTCAACCAGCACAAAGACCAGTTAGTATGCAACCTAAAAAATATTGTTTAATGTGCGGTTCGGAAGTTAAGCCTGGAAATAATGTGTGTCCAGTATGTGGAACTGATGTTGAATAGAGGGATTGATGGCTAAATATTATAAATTTGATAGTGGTTTGACTCTTTTATATGAAAGCAATACAATAAATAAATCTACTAGTGTTGAAATATATTTTGATTGCGGAGCGAGGGTAGATGGAGACCTTAAAGGGCTTGCTCATTTTTGTGAGCATATGTTGTTTAGCGGTACTAATCAATTATCTAAACAAGAAGTTGCCAAAAGGTATTTTGATTTCTTTAATGTAAATGCTTATACAGGAACTGAGTATATAGCCTTTGTGGGTGTAATTATGACTAGTCGTTTGGGCGAATACTTTAAAACAGTACACGATATGATTACAAATAGCCCATTTACTAAGCAATCAGTAGAAGATGAAAAGAAGATAGTAATTCAAGAAATTGTAGAAAATGCTGATAGGTACAAAAATGCGGCATATTATTATAAGATGAAAGAGTTATTTGATTTAGATTATTATAAAGATGGGGTGTTAGGAACTAAACAATCGGTAAGTCAAATAACCTCTAGAGATGTTAAGAATTATATTAAAAAGTATTTTGTAAAAAATAATTGTGTTATTTCAATTTGTACGCCACTTAGCTTTAATAAGGTTAAAAATATAATAAGAAAACATTTTGATAGTATAATGCCATCAAATAATCTTAAACCATTTAAAAATAATTATGAAAAAGCAATAGAAGATGAAAAAATTTGCGTAAATACTAAGCAAATAGATAAAAACTTTTTGACAATAACATTTAAAAATAATCGTAAAGGGCCTGACTTAAAATATCGTGTAATATTAAGTGTGATATGTAACATGATAGATGATATTAGTGATGGGCTTACTAAGGATTTACGTATAAATAATAGCCTTATTTACTCGATGTATTCAGATTATTTAATTAATTTTGTAAATTCGTATTTTGAACTTAATACCGAAATTTGTACTGAAAATATTAAACCTTGTATTGATGTGATATTTGATTATATTAAAAATCTTCGTGTAAATGGATTTACCCAAGCACAATTGGATAAAGAAATTATCAAAAAGGAATATTATCAACAAATACGCGTGGAAACACCAGATAATATAAGAAATATTTTACCAAGATATCGTTTTTATGGTAGATTTGTAAATGAAAAAGATATAAATTCAATCGCACGTAGTTTAACGCTTGATGAAATTAATCAAACTATGCGTGAGTTGTTTGACGAATCTAAAATACAAGTATTTGTTTATGGTGATGCTACTAAAA
>JBKSMT010000109.1:0-2990 GCA_046881945.1 Clostridia bacterium | reverse complement strand
CAATTTATACTTATTTTTTTAATTATTTACATTTTAAAACTTTTTATTTTTAGTTTTGTCTAGACAAAACATTAGCCAATTTAAACATTTTGAGTTTTAAATATTTTTACTAGATTTTTGATAATTAAATATATACTTATTGTTTTTGCGATAATTTAAAAACAATTTAACCACTTCACATAGTGGAATAATTGATACTGAAGCAATTGCTACCATTATCCATTGATGAATATTTAAATATGTTAAATTAAATATTGTGTAGAATATTGGACACACCGCAACTAATAAACTTATAACTAACGATATAACAAAACATACATTAAAGGTTTTATTGTCTAATAAATTTTTGCCTAATATGCTTTGATTAGTTTTGCAATTTATACTATGAAGTAATTGCATAAACACGATTACAAAGAAAATCATAGTAGTTGCCACATAACTTCCAAAATTAAATAACGCGTATAAATATACCGCAATAACTATTATCATTTGGATTATTGATTGATAAACTATACTAACTCCAACATCTTGCCCAAACAATCCACTACCACTTTTACGCGGAGGTTGTTGCATTATTTCTGGCTCTACATTTTCGCGCCCAAGTGCAAATGCTGGCAAACTGTCACTAACAAGATTTATAAACAGCATTTGTGACGGATACAAAAATACGTATTGCGGAAAGAATATTAAACCAAACAACATGCCAAAAACTTCAACACAGTTGGTTGATATTAAATATTGTAAAGCCTTTTGGATATTGTTGTATACTTTTCGTCCTTCCTCAACTGCCACAATAATACTAGAAAAATTATCGTCGGTAATTAGCATATCACTTACACTTTTTACAATATCAGTGCCAGCAATACCCATCCCAACGCCGATATCGGCAATCTTTAGGCTTGGAGCATCATTTACACCATCTCCCGTCATAGCCACAATCTTTTTAAGTGATTTATATGCTTTTACAATCTTAACCTTATGCTCAGGGCTAACACGGGCAAATACAGTATAGCTTTGCACATTGTCGGCAAACTGCTTATCAGTCATCTTATCAATTTCTTCACCCGTTAATACTTGATTTATTGACGTTGCAATACCTAATTGCTTAGCAATTGCGTAAGCAGTACGCTTATGGTCACCTGTTATCATAATAGGTTTTAATCCTGCTTTAAAACATTTGTTAATAGCATTTTTAACTTCCTTACGTGGTGTATCCATCATTCCCGCAAGCCCAACAAATATAAGATTATGTTCCAAATCCTCAGTCCCCTCATATCCATCATAACGCTTGTAGCAAAATGCTAATACCCTTAGTGCTTTATCAGCCATTTCATTACTAATATTAGTTAGACGTTGTATCATTGATTCGCTTAAAGGCATTATATTGCCATTAATATCAATATGTGTACATAATTTAATAACCATATCAAATGCACCCTTGGTGTAACTAAATACAGAACCATCTACAATATTTAATGTAGTCATCATTTTACGTGTTGAATCAAAAGCAATTTCTTGCACACGTTTAGACTTTTTAATTTGCGTATTTAAACTATACTCAAATATTGCTTTTTCAGTAGGTTCTCCTATTATATTATTATGTATGTCTATATAAGAGTTATTGCAATAATTCATAAATCTTAGCATATGCTTATTTACTTCACTAATAGATGTTTGATAAGAATTGTTGCTATAACTTTGCACTACCGTCATTTTGTTTTGAGTAAGCGTTCCTGTTTTATCTGTACATATAATTTCGCAACTACCAAGTGTTTCCACAGCACTTAATTGTTTGATTATTACTTTGCGTTTTGATAGTTGTTGCACACCCATTGCCATAATCAAGGTTATTACCGCAGGTAAACTTTCGGGTATTGCCGCAACAGCAAGTGCTACTGATGTCATTAATGCACCCACAAAATTGCCATTACTTGTAAATATTTCAATCAAAAATATTACCACACATACTGCTAGTACTGACCATGTAATAAACTTGCCTATGCGTTCGATACTTTTTTGAAGCGGAGTCAACTCTTTTTGGGCTTTAAATAGAAGATGTGCAATTTTACCTATCTCAGTATTATTGCCCACTGCAACAACCACACCTTTTGCCTTACCATTAGTTACCAAACTACCCGAATATGCCATATTAGTACGTTCGGCTAGTGGAGTGTTTACTTTACATACAATATTAGCATCTTTATCACTTGAGCACGATTCGCCAGTAAGTTTACTTTCGTCACACTTAAGACTATTACTTTCAATTAACCTAATATCTGCAGGTACAATATCTCCTGCTTCAACGTATATAATATCACCTACAACAATATCTTCAGTAGCAACTTGTTGCATAATTCCGTCACGTATTACCTTGACTGATGTTTTTTCGCTTTTGCGCAGTTCAGCAATACACGCCTCGGCTTTGTTTTCTTGTATCACGCCTACAATCGCATTCATAATTACAATAAATAATATTACCAAGCCTTCAAATAACTCGCTAGTTTCACCACTAGATATTGCTATAACAATTGATATTACCGCTGAAAATAGTAATATCAATACCATAATATTTTTAAATTGCAATAAAAATCTTACAAGCAAACTTTTGCGCTTTTCCTTGTCAATAATATTTATTCCATACTTATTTCGATTACTTAATATTTGTTTATTATTTAAGCCATTACTATTTGAACCTAGTTCTTTTAATACTTCTTGTACGCTTAACTTATGCATAGTATCTCCTAGGTTAAATATATAAACAATTTGTCCCATTTAGAACTTGTTAAAAATTTGTTACTTTAAAATTTAAACATAAAAAAAGCAATATCATTACGATATTACTTTTAAAATATTCTTTATTTTAAATTATCTAACGAATTAAATATTGTTATATTACTATTTCCATAATAATCATAAAAATGAGAATTTATCGAATCTAGTCCAGATAAGTTGTAAATAGTGAAAGGTGTATTACAATCTATAAAAGCACT
>JBKSMT010000108.1:0-1834 GCA_046881945.1 Clostridia bacterium | reverse complement strand
CAAAATACTTGACAAATGTCTATTTTTTATATATCATATATTTAAATATTTTACTTAAAGGAGAAATTTATGGCAAAAGTTGCTGTTGTAACAGATAATAGTTGCGGATTATCAATAAATGAAGCCGAAAATTTAGGCGTTAAAATGATTTTTATACCATTTTTAATTGATGGTGAAGAATACAGTGAAGATAAAAATTTAACCCGCGAATTATTTTATGAAAAACTTAACAGTTCAGCAAAAGTTTCAACCTCACAACCTAGCCAAGTTATAGTAAAAGATACTTGGGATAAAATACTACAAGAATATGATGAATTAGTGTATATCCCGTTATCAAGTGGTTTAAGTTCTTCTTGCCAAACAGCTGAATTTTTAAGTTTGAATTATAATGGCAAAGTTCAAGTTGTTAATAATAAACGTGTATCAGTAACCTTAAAATTAGCAGTATTAGAAGCTTTGGAATTATCAAAACAAGGTAAATCAGCTAAAGAAATTAAACAATATTTAGAAAGAACGAGCTTAAATTCAAGTATTTACATAATGGTTCCAACACTTAAATATCTTAAAAAAGGGGGTCGCATTACTGCTACCGCTGCTGCAATAGGTTCACTTCTTAGCATTAAACCTGTATTACAAATTCAGGGCGACAAACTTGATGCTTATGCAAAAGTACTAACAATAAAACAAGCAAAAACTAAAATGATTAACGCTATAAGAAAAGATATTGAAACAAGATTTAATAATATCAAATCAAATCAACATCTAGTATTGTCACTTGCTCATACATGTACTGAAATGATTGATATTGAGGAGTTTGAAAAAGAAGTTAAGCAAGAATTTAGTGATTATTCTATAGTATTTAAAGACCCTCTACCGCTTGCAATCGCTTGTCATATTGGAACTGGAGCATTGGCAATAACAGTAACTGTAATAGATGGGAATATTAAATTATAATTAATTAAATAAAAACATACCTAATAAATAATGGTATGTTTTTTATTTATTGTTTAGTTTCGTCTATTAATATATATTTTAAGATTGTTTACATATCCTATTTAATATACGCACGTGCGCCCACACATACGCGCGCGTTATATAATATATATACTATATTTAATATATATAATTATCCTTTTTATTTATAACTTTACAACAAATATTATAATATTTCATTTATATAAAATCTTATATATTAACTTATCTTTGTTATCAAATATTTAAAATAATAACAATATTATTAAATCCTTAATTAGTCTTAATATAAAAATATCAGCCTTTAGTGATATATTTTAATAAACTTACGCTTGTTTTTATATTTAAATTTTAATTATTTATTTTTTATGATTTTATTGACTATTTTTTTATTTTTGATATAATTAAATTAAGTATATGTATTTAATATATTTTTTATTAAAGATATTTATTTGTAAAAGTTGATTGTATGAAAATTAATAGTGTTAAATTAACAAATTTTAGAAATTATACTGACTCCATTATTAAGTTTAGTGATGGTGTTAATTTTGTGTTAGGCAAAAATGCTCAAGGTAAAACAAATTTGTTAGAAAGTATATACCTATGTGCAATTAGTAAAAGTCCTCGAACAACAAAAGAAAAGCAAATGATTAATTTTAATTCAGAATTGGCAAAAGTTTTATTAAATTTTAATACAATCGGTGGTAATAAAAATATTGAAATTATTTTAAGTAATCAAAATAAAAAGATAATTAAAATCAATAACATTCCTATTGTCAAATTAACTCAACTAATTGGCGAATTAAATATTGTATACTTTTCACCAGATGAATTAAAGTTAGTAAAGGAAACCCCAGAGGAT
>JBKSMT010000107.1:0-6590 GCA_046881945.1 Clostridia bacterium | reverse complement strand
TATTCTAAAAAGAGTCAAATAACAAATATTAATTACATAACATCAAAACCATATTTCTTTAAAGATACTATTATTTCAAATTTAAAATTAGTAAATAATAGTGATGACGAAATCAAGGAAGCATGCAAACTTGTAAATGTGTACGATACAATTAAAGCATTGCCCGATGGATTTAACTCCCCTATTGATATATTGTCTCAACGTGACCAATATTTGTTAAGCGTCGCACGCACATTACTTATTCATGGCGAAATTGTTATATTCTATGAGTTCCCTTCATATTTATCCGAACAAGATGACGAAATAATTAAAAACGTAATTGAATTAATCAAATTAAATCATACTGTAATAATATTTTCAGCTACAAACAAATGTAATTCTATTGCTGATAAAATTTATAATGTAAAAGATGGTAGAGTTAAATTAAGTAAACACAATACCGCTGAAAAAGAAGTGTCGGTATTTGACGCATTAGACGATTATGATAATACTACAATGTTTAGTAAAACTAATAGTAACAAAAAAGGTATTCAAGCCCTATTAAAGCGTTATGCTGAAGAACATATTATAGAAGACAAATAATAAAAAATAAAGCAAGATAAATTCTTGCTTTATTTTTAATAAGTTTTTGATAATATATTTTCAAGTTGATTGTTTCGCACTCTTAGTTCCTTTTCGCGTTGTTTAATAAAAGATCTAGTATTAAAATCCTGACAAGATATTGTGTTATTTTCTAAAACTTCATACAAAGTATTATATTGCGGAACTGTTAAATTTTTGTTATTAAATACGTTCATAGGCAACATTATTGCAGGTAATTCTCCCCTATTTATACTTACTTTTACAAATCCTAAATCTTGAACCAATAAATTGTCTAGCGCCAAATAATTGTTTTTAACTTGATTATACAACTCAGCATCAACGTATGCCACATCATAAAATTGCTCGAGATAATAGTCCTTAATATCTTTTAATTTAAAAGATTTATCTTCTAATATAAATTCACTTACATCAGTATTAAAATTAATTTCTAAATGAAAGTCCTTTAAATATTCGTAATTTTCATAAAATTCCTGAGTAAAATCACAGTGACTAAGCATTCCATTATATCGGCAATCAAATATTTTACCACTTGGAGTTATATAGATTGACATATGCCCAATTTGAGGGTGACTTAGGTGGTCGTAGATTGTATAAAGTTTAAGTAGTTGCTTATGCATAAATTCTCCTAGATATGTTTGATAATTTCCAGTCGTGCCAATTCGTCACAACGATTGTTGTATGGATTGTCTGCATGCCCCTTTACCTTAATCCATTCGATTTGATGATAGTTATTTAAATTAATAAGCCTTTGCCATAGTTCAATATTCTCAATAGGTTTGCGTTTTGCATTTTTAAAGCCATTACGTTGCCAGTTACCTATCCAATCTTGAACAAAGGCATTAATTACATATGCGCTATCGCTATAAAGTTGTACCTTACAAGGCTCTTTTAACATACATAAAGCCTCAATAACGGCGGTAAGTTCCATCTGGTTGTTGGTTGTTTCTTTATGATAGCCACTAATCTCCTTTTTAGTGTCCTTATACATTAAAATAGCCCCCCAACCTCCAGGTCCAGGATTATAACTACAAGCACCATCTGTATATATAATAATATGTTTCATATGTGTATTATAACATATATATTATAATATTGCAATAATTTGAAAAAATCTTTGTAAATTTCTTGACATTAGTATTATATTATATTATAATATTTAAAGTTGCAAAATGTGTTTTGTACGTTTAAAGGGGAGTGGCTCAACGGTAGAGTAGCGGTCTCCAAAACCGTAGGTTGCGTGTTCGAATCGCGTCTCCCCTGCCAAATAGATAGATGAACTTTATTTAGTTCATCTTTTATTTTTAATTATGGTATTGACATTATTAATATTTTATATTATAATGCAATCAGTTAAGGAGAAATGATATGAAAATTAATAATTCACGTATTTTTACAGCAGACGTTTACAGAACAACCAATCTTAAAACTAATATACACCTTGATTGTGGTGGCGTACAATTTGGGTCTACCTCATACGATGAAAAGTTATTACAAAAACAAGTTGTAGTTGTTAAATTTGGAAGTATGTATGTGCCAGTGGAACATATTTCAAGTATAATTAAATATATGGATATCAATAGTCATGTAACTAAAAATAATGGTATTCAATATCCTGATGACAGATTTCTTCCAACCAGCACAATATATAATGGAAAATTTGTAAAAAATATTCAACCATTGTTTAGTTATCAAGGTAAAACACCTTTAAAAGAATTACTAGGTATTCAAAAACTTAATGCTGGTCGAGATGACACTTATTCAGGAGGAATGGAACTATAAAAAATGCTAACAATTATGTTAGCATTTTTTAATAATCAACTTTACTCCAGAACCATACAGTAAATAAACAAATATATTTAACTATATAATTCAGCATATTAACTTATTTGGTGTAGCCACGCTACTTAGCGGTGTCGCTAAAACGAGATTCACGGATAACGTAAACTTTGATTTGACCTGGATATTCTAGTTCCTTTTCAATCTTTTGAGCAATATCACGTGCTAGAACTTGAGCCTTATCATCATCCACCTCATCAGGTTTAACCATTACACGAACTTCACGTCCTGCTTGAATAGCATATGCCGTATCAATACCATCAAAACTTGTAGCTATATTTTCAAGGTCTTGTAAACGTTTGATATAGTTTTCAAGACTTTCACGTCTTGCTCCTGGGCGAGCACTACTAATAGTATCTGCCGCTTGAACAAGCACCGCTTCGATAGTTTGAGGTTCAATATCATTATGGTGAGCATGAATACAATGTATTACAGCATCACTTTCCTTATACTTTTTAGCAAGTTCTACACCAATTGAAACGTGTGTACCATCAACTTCGTGGTCAATAGCCTTACCAATATCGTGTAGTAAACCAGCACGCTTAGCAACTTTTGCATTAGCACCAATTTCAGTTGCAAGCATACTAGCAATATAAGCCACTTCTAATGAATGATTTAATACATTTTGACCATAACTTGTACGATATTTTAATCTACCTAAAGTTTTAACAAGTTCTGGATGTAAGTTATGGATATCAGCATCAAAACATGCCTCCTCACCTGCTTGCTTAATAGTTTGTTCAACATCTTTACGAACCTTATTTACCAACTCCTCAATACGTGCTGGGTGAATACGTCCGTCCATAATCAATTTTTCTAACGATATACGTGCGATTTCACGTCTAACTGGGTCAAAGCCCGACAATGTGATTGCTTCAGGTGTATCATCAACTATTAGGTCAATACCAGTAGCGGCTTCAAGTGCCCTAATATTACGACCTTCACGTCCAATAATACGACCTTTCATTTCCTCGCTAGGAAGGGTTACTACTGATACTGTCGCTTCAGCAGTTTGGTCAGCAGCACAACGTTGAATTGCAAGAGTAATTATATTACGTGCAATCTTATCAGCATCATTTTTGGCTTGGTCTTCAATTTCTTTTACCTTTTTAGATGCATCAATCTTTGCCTCTTGAGTATAACGAGCAATGATTTCCTCTTTGGCTTGTTCTTTTGTATAGCCTGCCACTTCCTCTAACTTTGCTACTACTTGCATTTTAGCATCTTCTAATTCTTGAGTTTTAACAACCAACTGTTGTTCACGCTCAACAAGTTTTTCCTTTTGAACATCAATTGCTTCCAACTTTTTGTCAAGATTTTCCTCTTTTTTATCAAGATTTGCTTCACGAAGCGATATACGTTCTTCACTACGCTTAGCCTCCTCCCTACGTTCGCGGTTTTCAGCCTCAAAAGTAGACTTTAGCAAATTGATTTCATCAGTTGTTTGCTTTAATTGTTGTTGTTTAATATTTTTTGCTTGTGCGTAAGCATCCTCTAATATCTTATTTGCTTGTGCTTTACTATTTTGTACTTTTTTACCATATAAAACTTTGTTTAACACAAAACCTACACCAGCACCAATACTTAATGAAACCAGTATAGATATAACGATTGTTAATATTAAAGGAGCACCACTCATAAGCATAGTATTACTAACACTCATAAATTCTCCCTTTTAAAGTACCACAAAGGATACCATTTATATTATATATAAAAAAATCCCTGTTGTCAAGTTTTCAAGGATTTTTATTAAAATTTTTTATTATACAATATATTGTGTATATACAATATTATATACCTAGTATATGCAACACTACAATTCAATTACAATAATTTCATCAATTGCTTTTTGAATTAAATCAGCAAGTGGAATATGAGTTTCCTCAATTTCAGCAATCTTAATTTTGGGTTTAATTACTGGATTTTGAGGTAAGAATACTGTACAGCAATCCTCATAAGGAAGGATTGATGTTTCGTAAGTATCAATTTCTTGCGCTACTTTTATAATCTCATCTTTGTTAAAACTAATTAATGGACGTAGTATAGGATAATGCCCTGCCATAGAATTAGTTACGGTTATGCTTTCGATGGTTTGAGATGCAACTTGACCTAAACTTTCGCCCGTAACAATAGTTTTGTAGTTATATTTTTCACATAAGATTGTAGCAACCTTTATCATAGCACGTCTAAGAAGCGTAATTGCATACTCCTCCTTACAATGTAAGTGAAATTCTTCTTGCAACTTGGACATTGATACAATATACATATAACGGCAACCAATATATGTTTTGATTTGCTTAGCAAGGCTAATTACTTTTTCACGCGCCTGAGGGCTAGTGTAAGGATAACTATCAAAGTGTAATATATCTTGCCTCAAACCACGTTTTGCCATTTGGAAACCAGCAACAGGGCTATCAATACCGCCTGAAAGCAAAAGTAAACCATCACGATATTCGCCTAGCGGCATACCACCATATGTATAAATAATCTTGTCAAATATATATGTTTTACCATTTTCACGTATATCAATATGCACAACTGTTTCAGGGCGTTTAACATCAACATAGGCATTAGGATTATGTTCTAGTATTACACCTCCCATATCTGCAGCTAAATCATTAGATTTAATAGCAAAAGTTTTATCCGCACGATTACAATCTACCTTAAAACTTCCACTTATATCAAGTTTAGCACAAAAATTGGTAATATCATCAATAGTTGAAGGGATAACCGACGCTACACTTACTGAATATACGCCGAATACCTTTTTAATTTCGGATATAATCATATCTTCTTCATCATTATTGTAATCGCTAACTACAACTCTATTTTGTATAGGTGTAATTACTTTTTTAAATTCTTTTAAAGCGGTTTTAATATTAGTATATAGAAGTTTTAAAAAGTAGCCTTTATTTTTACCCTTTAAATGTATTTCCGAAAATCTAATTAAAATAACTTGTTCCATATTTTTTCCTTATAATTATTTTTGAGTTTTACTATAGTACAACTGTACATTTTTGTTAATTGAATTTGCTAAATCTATTACGTCTTGCGCTTGGCAATCATATTCAAAACTAATACGAATAGCACCTAAAATATAATCTTGGTTAACACCAATTTCAGTTAATACGCGATTAGCGGTATTTTTGCTATTGCAAGCCGAACCAGTGCCTACCAAAAATCCATCTTCTTCCAACATGTGCACCAAGGTTTCGCCCCTTAAATCCTTAAAGCATAGCGATATGATATTAGGAACACATTTATCTGTTGAAATAAGTTTGTATGGCACAGTAATATTATCCAAAAGCATTTGTTTTAAAGCAATAATTGTTTCATAATTTTCAGTTGGTAAATTTATAGCCTTGCTAAAAGCCATAACTGCTGGGAAATTTTCAGTTCCACCACGTAAATTCATTTCTTGCCCTCCGCCGTATATAAATGGTGTAAACTTATTAGGATTAGCAATATATAGACCTGCAATACCTTTAACACCATTAATTTTGTGTGATGATATGGTATAAAAATCCACCCCTAAATTTACCATATTAAGTTTAAGTTTGTGTAATGCTTGCACCCCGTCGCTGTGTATTAATATATTTGGATTAATCTGATTGCAACGCTTGGATATATATTTGATATCATTAATCGCCCCTGTTTCGTTACTGACATGAATTAGTGATACAAAATCAGTTTTATTATCAATCATACTAAACAAAATTTCCTGATTAACCGTTCCGTCAGCGTTAAGTGGCGCAAATTCAATATTATATCCCTCATTAATCAACGCCTTAGCAGTGCTATATGTTGAAGAATGTTCCCCTGCTGATATAATATACTTCTTGTCCTTACGCTTAATTGAGTTGCGAAGCACTGCATTATTGCTTTCAGTTGCACATGAGGTGAATACAAAGGTTGACTTATTTCCACCACCTAAATAACGTAAAATGCTTTCACGTGCCATTTCAATACGATTTTTAACACTCATACTTGGAGTGTACAGGCTAGATGGATTATAAAAATCCATACAAGCTTCATTATATACTTGTAAAACTTCCGTTTTAACCCTAGTGGTTGCTGCATTATCAAAATATCTATAATTCATAACCACTATTATAGCAAACAACTAAACATTTTTCAATCATTTAATTAAA
>JBKSMT010000106.1:0-6260 GCA_046881945.1 Clostridia bacterium | reverse complement strand
TTTCATTAAGATTTAATTTGATAGGCTGAATATTGTATTCGTCGTTTAATACTCGAGATAATGCTGTGACATTATTTTTAACAGAAATATTAGTTTCGGCTAAATATGGGTAGTTGAAGTTAATGTTTGTGGCAACAATAGCATCACTTGCTAATGTTTTAGAGTTTGAACTGTTTGAGCTTATAATTAAAGGTAATGCGCTGATTAATGATATAGTACAATTTTTAAAATTGTATATATCAATAAGCGAGTTTGTGCTTATTTGACCATAGTATGACGACAGTATTAAGTTAATATAGCAATCTTTAGGTAGTGTTTGACTACGAAGTTTACTTTCACTACAACAGCCAGTAATAATTAATTTATTTTTAGCACGTGTGGTTGCTACATATAATAATCTAAGTTCTTCTTTGTATGATTTTTCCCTATTTTTTAGTTTAATGGCATATCGTGTAGGTGATTCAAGCCTTATACGATTATTTAAGTCAAAGAACTGCATGCCTATACCTAAATCAAGGTTAAAATTTAAATCATTATAATCGGTTAGGTATTTAAATTGTTGACCACAATTAAATAATATCACAATAGGATATTCAAGCCCTTTGCTTGCGTGAATTGTTTGAATTGTAACGCTATTTAGGCTATCGCGCGATATAATTTCGTTACTTGAACTCATATTGTTTTCAACTAAATCAACAAATTTGGATATTGGCAAATTTCGTTCTTCAATGCTTAACGAATTTAAAAATTCATCCAGTATATTTAATTGTTCATATCCATTAGGGCAGGCTATTAAATGTTGGCGTAAATGATATTTGTTAAGTATGGTTTCGATTAATTCAACAACACTCATGGTTGAACTGATTATTCTAAATTCGTTACACAAGTTAAAGCCATATTTAATTTTGATAGAAAGGTTATCGTTATTATCGTTAATATAACTCTTTAAATTATCATAAAGTGTTGAATTGTGGTTAGTATAAATTGTTAATAACTCATTATAATCAATACTTATTAACGGACTAGTAAACAAAAAGGTGTAGTCAATATCAGTTGCTGTATGATTCAATATTTTTAAAATTGAAAGAATTTTGTTTACACCTTCGCTATCCTTTAAATTTGTGCGTTTGCTGATGTTGATAGGAATATTATGCTTGGTCAATATTTGTGCAAGATTTTGAATTTTGTCATTACTAATTCCGCGGCTAAGTATCGCTATATCGCGGTATTCAATGGTACGATTTTGCTTGGTTTTAGCATCATAAATTTGCGAACCTACAAGTTCCTTAATTTTATTTACAACAGTTAACGCTTCAATATCGTGTGCTGAGCAAACGGATGTTGGATTTATATGATTTTTGACACTATAAATACCTGATGCATAGGCTTGGTTAGGCTCTACGTCTGAGTTTGCAACTAATATTTCAACCGCTTTAGTGCTAGGATAATCGTGATTACGTGCATCAAATTTGCTAGTTCCGGCATAGTCAATATCAGCATCTTTTTCAGTCATAAGATTGCAGAATATCTCGTTATTAAATTCAAGGATTTCAGGTGCTGACCTAAAGTTGATTTTCATATCAAAAGCATTACCCAATTCATTATTGGATTTATAGTTTTTGTAAGTTTCAATAAATAATTCAGGAGTGGATTGTCTAAATCCATAAATACTTTGCTTGACATCACCAACTAGGAATAGATTACTAGTACTGCTAAGTAGAGTGTTGATTAATTCATCTTGCATTGGGTTGATATCTTGATATTCGTCCACAAAAACATATTTGTAAGTATTGTGAAAATCTTCTAGTATTGATTGAGTTTGAAGTATCTCAAGCATTTTACGTTCAAGGTCACCAAAGTCCATAACCTCGTTATCTTGTTTAAGTTTGCTATAAGTATCAACAAATTGCTTAAGCAAGGCAACAAAACTATTTAGGTGTGATGATATTAAGGTTAAATTATTGTCACTTAAATTATTTAAAAACTTAATATCATCTTGTAATGTTCTTAAGTTATCGGCATAATATTTTAATTGCTCGTAATCATTATTTGATTTGATACGTTCAGTATTTGCAAAACTGCATATAGGGCAAGTTTTCAATATATTGATATTATCCATCAAATTATTATCTTTACTTATTTTAAGCATATGTTCACAGTAACTATCCATCATTTTGTGAAGTTTTTCATAGTCGCTAAAATAAGGAAGTAACCTTAAAGCATTGTTTGCATTTTCGTAAATTGTAGTGCAGATATAGTTGTTTAGATACTGTGATGATGGTGAAGTGAGATTTTGATATTGAGATACAATACTGTTTAGAAATTTGTCGTAATCTTTTTGACATATACAATAATTAAATGCTTTTAGCAAATTTTCCTTAAGATTATCAAGGTTACGAGATTTTTTTTCAAAGATATCACAAAGTATTATCAAATCTTTTTCATTTGTTTGATTAAATTTTTTAATTGCTTGGTCAAGAGCTTTGTTGATATAGTATTCTTGACTAAATGAAGATATTATTTTAATTTCAGGCTCAAGATTAGATGAATAAAAGTATTTTTTAAGCATCTTGGAGCAGAATCCGTCAATTGTGTCAACAGATGCGGTTTCTACCTCATCTAATAATTGTTGAATTCTATATTTTTCGCTTTCGTCTTGAGTGGAAATAAGTATTTCACTTAGTTGTTTAACTAATCTTTCACGCATTTCAGTGGAGGCGAGATTGGTAAATGTTACTACTAACAGTTCGTTAGGGGTTGCCTTCCCACTAATTAGCAAATCAACAATTTTTTGTATCATTACAGTTGTTTTACCGCTTCCTGCACCTGCGCTAACTAGTTGACGACTATGTTCGCAGTCGAGGATTGCTTGTTGTTGTGGGTCAAAACTATATTTACTCATCATTACCTCCTACAAAACTATTTTTATTAGCCTTTATAATTTCCCTAAACGGAACATTGTTACTGGATTTTGAACAAAGTGCAAGATATGGGCAATAAGTACAAGCATTGTGCATTTTATCAAATTTCAAAGGCGAAGCCTTAAAATTTCCACTTTCAATTTCGTTTAAAGCATTTACTGATACTTGTTTTGCATAGTTTAATAATCTATCCATCTCGCTAGGTGATTGAACTTTTTCGTTTTGGCGTAATGTGCCATCTTTTTTTAATGACATGTTCACATAATCGCTTTTTAGGTTGGTGTTTATATTGATATCGTATGCAGATGTAAGATTATTGTCGTCTAAGTAAAATCCAGTAAGTTTGTAAACATTTTCATCTTCATCCGCCTTGTTTAAAACATTTTGTATTGGTAAGTAAAAAGTTCCGCTAAGTTTTTTACCAGTGGCTTGTTCTATGGCTAAAGCGTACAAAAATAATTGTAATTTTTTGCCATAGAATAATTCCGATAAAGTTGCGTCGGCATTGCCTGACTTGTAATCAATAATTCTAAAATAATCGTTATAAAAGTCAATTCGGTCAATTTTACCCTTTAAATTTACTTTGTCGGTTAAAGGTAATGCTGGCAATACATATTTACTTCCAAAACCTTTTTCAAAGTAAGTAGGCACGAATTTGCTATTTAAATCCATATTTCTTAAATTGGTGATAAAGCGTTCGGCTTCAGCAATTAAGTTGATTAATATAGGATTGTTGATATGTTGTGACAATCTTTCATCTTTCATGATTAAACGATTAATTGTGTTGTAGCAAAATGTAGGTATATCAATATTAGATTTATCCTTTTGAGTGTAATAAATATAAGCCAGTTCGTGAAGTATATTACCAATATCTAACATTTCGACATCACTGGATAGTGGCTCTTTTAATTTTAATACATAATTAAAGAAATATTGTAATGGACATTGAAAATAGTTTTCTAAGGCACTTGCTGAAATCTCACTTACGCTACATAATTCAGGTTTGATTGAAATTTCGGTTGGGTTTAATGAAATGTTGTTATTTTTAACAAATAACTTTAACTCATCGCTTAAATCAATTTGATTTATGTAAGTATACTCGATTAAATCCCACAAACTTAAAGGTAGGTAGTCTTTATCGGTTTTAAGTTGATGAGGGTAGATATATCCTATATTAGTTTCGTCATTTTTTTCGTTACTAACAAACATACGTGATTTTAATTCGGTTACTAATGCACAGGTTTCACATGGATTGTTTAAACTCATGCTTACGCTTAATGTTTTGTTAAACATAATCGAGTTATTAAATAACTTGAATTTGTTAAGACGATTTATACGGGCAATAGTAGGTTCAATGTTGTGTGATAGTTGAACGTAAGTTAGTTCCTTGTCAAGCAATATACCCACGTCTTGAAGTATATTAGGTGCAGTGGCAGACGAGCAATTAACCATATACAAATGGTCAAAACTGGTCAATATTTCACTAGCATCAATAATTTGGATACAATCGGCACTTAAAGGTAAAGGCGATATGTTTAATTCTGTTCCTGCTTGAGTGTAGATGTCCAACGTTTCGTTTAGAGTTGCGTTTGGATAAAATTCATTAATTTCGTCCATTAGTTGTAATGATGATTTTAATGCTTGTGAAAGTATTTTGACCTCGTACATATCGTCAATATTTTGAGTTAAAGCAAGTATTGTGTCAGCCATATTTAACTCTGTTATTAAATTGTTGTGCCAAGCTATTATATCGTTAATTGTTGAAGAATTGGTTAGTTGGTTATTAATTAAAATGTCGGCTATTAGTTTAACCGAGTTGTTTACATCTTCATTTTTACAATCAAGGTTTGATAAATTACCCTTGTATTCTATACGTTGAATAGTTTGAATAATTTCAACTTTGTGTTGTTCGTCAATGGCAATAAATGGACTATTTATTAATTCGATTAAATTTAAGGTTTCATAGTTTTTAAAATATAATTGCATTAGGTTTGCAAAAAATCGGTATACACAAGTGCTTGAAAATCCCTTTTGAGTATCTAAGTAAGTGCATAGGTCATATTTGTTAAAAACTTGTTTAATTGTATCGGTGTAATTATTTAGGTTGTATATAGCAACGCCAAATTCACGATATCTATCACCCGACAAAACCTTTTGCCTAATATCGCGTGCCACGAATTCAAGTTCGTCCACAATATTTTGCGCTTGATACAAGCGGATTGTGTCGGGTTGAGTGTTGAAGTTAAGTTTATTAAATGCAAATAGGTTGCGGGTTAAGTATAGATGTAAGTCATCATCATTATAAGGATATTCGATGATATTGTCTTTTGCGCCTAAAGTAACGCACATACTTGTTAATCGATACAACACATCTTGATAGTATATATTTTTATTAAAATTAGATGAAGTGTAGGCATTTACATACACGCCTTTACTATGTTTCATTAGTCTTTCAATTAAATGATAGCCTTGTGAAGTAAAGTCATCAAATCCAACAAAAATATAGTAAGTGTTGGCAACAATCTTACTATTTTCAAGCATCATACAAGTTAGAGTTAAAGTATCAGAATTATCCAAAACTTCACATTTTGCTTGATTGTATGATTGTAAAATATTGCCTAAATCATTAATTTTTTGTTGCAATGAAGGTATGTCGCATTTGTATGCTAAAAGTTCCTCATAATCAAGTTGACAAGCCTTAAGTTGAGCAAGCGTTTTGTAAATTTCATTACTATATTTATACGAGTGTTTATCGTGCTTAAAGCTAGTTAATATGTCTTTATTTTCATTAAGCACTTTTTTAAGTAAAATAATGCCACCAATCTTTGAAATTGTGCGGTATTTGGCTTTGGTTTCAGCCAAAATATTTTTGCTAAGTCGGTTAAGTGTAGATACATTGATATTAAACGTGCAATCAATATTAAGTTGTTCAAAAATCAAGCGTTCCATTGTTGCACTTAGTTTATCGGGCACAATCACGCAAATATCACTATTGCCTAAATGCTGTATGGTTGCAATAGTGTTTTGAATAGCATGTTTTAAGTTTAATGACTTTAGTATATTTAGTTCCATATCAAAATTATATCACATAAACTTACAACAATCAACAATGTTTAATTAATTTGTTTAAATTTTGTTCAAATCCATATTTCTTTATCTATACTATCAAATAATTAATAACAAAATTATAAAAAAAATTGCAAAGTATTAAAAAAGTTTTGACTTTTGGTTATCAACTTGTTAAAATAATTGTATTAAGGATAAAACTTACTAAATTAAACTTTAGTTTAAGGGGAGTGAATTTATGAGTATTAAAAAGAGGATAGTATTAAGTTTAAG
>JBKSMT010000105.1:0-5533 GCA_046881945.1 Clostridia bacterium | reverse complement strand
TAAAATAAGTTCAGTAATATTAGAACATTGCCTAAATGCATTAGTATTGATAGCTGTCAATTTTGTACAATTACTTAAATCAACACTAGTTAATCCTTCACAACCATCAAATGCTCTAGTTCCAACACTAGTAAGATTAACACATCTACTAAAATCAACTGATTTTAATGCACTACTAACATACGCACTACCGTTAATACTAGTTAATGTTTCAGGTAATATCAAATTTTCTACAAATTTTGACAGTGCTAAAAGTTTTGTAATTTTTGTAGTGCTTAAATCAAGTGTTTTTAAGCCCTCATCTCCATTAAATGCTCCAACAGCTATTGTGTTCAAATCTGTACTATTATTAAAATCAACACTAGTTAATGATGTGCAATTTGCAAATGCCAAAGTTTTAATTTCAGTTAGTGAATTAGGCAAATCAACACTAGCCAAATTGGCACAATAACTAAATGCCGATTCCCCTATTGTTTGAATACTATTTGGCAATGAAATTGTTTGCAAAGCAGTACAATAGTTAAATGCATAGTCACCTATTTGCGTTAATGCATTACACACTTCTAAATCTAGATTTTGTATACTTGAACAATTTTCAAATGCACCTGCTCCTATTGTCGTAACAGTTGCTGGTATTTGAATATTGGTTAAATTAGTACATCCACTGAAAGCATAGTTTGTGATTTCGTTCAAGTTTACACATCTACTTAAATCAACAGTCTTAAGCCCTGAGCAATCAGTAAACGAACCATCTAAAGACGTTATACTACTAGGCAATATCACATGTTCGATTATAGTATTAGTTTTAAACCCTTTACCTACACTAGTTAAACTAGTACACCCTCTTAAATCTATCTTTTTAAGATTTGTACAACCATTAAATACATCATTGCCAATATTAATCAAATTAACACATGCGCTTAAATCAATATTTGTTAAATTTACACAACCTTTAAATGCTTGGTCGCCAATAGTTGTTAGGTTAGCACATCTACTAAAATCAACTTCAGAAATAACAACATTATCTACATACATATTACTAAATGCCTTCTCTTCCAATGTAATCAAACCACGAGGCATGATAAATCTAGTTATTTTAGTCTTCCCTATAAAACCTCTACCTAACGTTGTTACCGAGTTTGGTAATTTCAAACTAGTTAAATTTTGGCAGTTGTTAAATGCATAGTCACCAATAGTAGTTAAACTACTACACATTGATAAGTCAATAGTTTCCAACGACCTACTGTAAAACGTACGTTCACCTATACTTTCAAGATTTACACATCTAGAAAAGTCAACATTTTTTAAGTTTACTGTACAGTCAAAAGCTCCATCAATATTTGTAATACTTCGTGGTAATATTAATGACTCTAACTTTGAACCAAAAGCGCTACTACCTATAGTTGTAAGTTTAGTAAGCCTACTTAAATCCAATTCAGTCGCATTCAAATCAATTAATGCCGCATCACCAAGTTCAGTTAAATTAATACAATCCTCAATATTAATCTCGGTACAACCTGTTAAAGCAAGAACTTTTACACTTTGAGGTAATATTAATGAAGATGTTGTGTACCCATATGTATCTATAGCGGAATAACCTATTGTAGTAAGTTTAGTATACTTGCTTAAATCAAGAACAGTACTACCTTCAGGCGCAGTTATATTAGCATAATCACCTAATTTTTCCAAATTAATACAAGCACTAATATCAACATCCATATCACTTGCTGAGAATACTTTATCTCCGATAGTAATTAAAGTGGAAGGCAACACGATTGAACCAGTATAATGGTCGTATGCATATCCACCTTCAATAGCAGTCACAGGAGCTAAACCATGTTCACCATCATCATACATATTAGGCAAAACTAAATTTTGAATTTCTTGATTAGCAATAAATGTATACGAACCATTATTATATGTCATATACGTAGTAGAATAAAATGGGAAATTATGGAACCTTGCATGCAGTTCGTTACCATGACTATTAAATGGGAAAGTTGCAGGCTTACTAAAATCACTATCAAAGAACCATCCATCAAAATAATAACCATCTGGTGCAGTTGGAGTTGCAGGCTCGGTAATTAATTGACCTTTAACAATTACTTCCCTTTCAGTTACACCATTAACAGTATAACTAATTTCGCCAACTGAACCAACATTCCATGTTACATTTGTTGTAAAGTTAACAGGTAAGTTAGCATCACTTGGAGATACTACAACATAAATATACACATATCTTGTATCATCTTCAAGTTCAATTATTTGAGGTTCGTAAGCCGTCATAGTTTGAACTTCCGTCTCAAACGTTTCAGGGTTACCAAAACTATAATAAAAACTTATATCAGCACCCGCCACTTCAGCAAGTGGTTGCAAGGTGATAGCTATATCTTCACCCATAGTATTACCAAACACATATTCATATGCTTTGATATCAGGTTTAGTTTCGGTAGTATTAACAGCAGGGTTGTAAGTAAAGTTTATATTCTTAGTACCACTAAGCACTTCAATCGAACCACCTGCATATGTATAACTTTCAGGCTTAACCTTTACTCCATTTTCTGATGGTGATGTTGGAGTGTTTGACTTGTTAATTTGACGCATAAAAACTACACCTGTTATAACTGAAACAAGCATAATCATAAACACACTTAAACTTAATACCAATTTCTTTTTACCCGTCATATATATCCCCCAAAATTTTATTAATACAACTGCTATTTAATCACACAATCATACCAACATAATTGTTATTACAATTATTTTACCAATTTATATTTCAAAAGTCAAAACATTTACATTGCTTTTTAATATTTTGTCGAAAAATATATATAAAAAAATTAAGCGGTATTAAACGCTTAATTTGATTTTATTTAGTTTCATCCAAATAAGTTGCCATCATATCCGCCATATGAAATATCATTGCATTAGGAAATTTATAAAAAGCATCTGCAAGGCTATACGAACCACCTCTAACCCTATCGTCAAATCCACCGCCATGCCAGTTGATTGCCATAGCCTCCTCACGTGTAAGTTTGATAAAACTACTTACTATATAAACTGACTTTTCACCATGACCGTACGGCAATTTATCATCAATCGAATAATAAGGAACTTGCACCCATTGACCATCAACCTTTACGTTGCGGTAATCAACTTTATAAAAATCCACCTTACAAACATCATGCAATAATGCAATAATAGCTACACTTTCCATTGATATTTTGCTAGCAAAATCATCACCATATTCGTTAGTTAACAACTTAACATATCGGTTAAAAACATTTAAACTATGTTCGCACAAACCACCCTCATAAGCCGAGTGAAATTTACTTGATGCGGGAGCAGTGAAAAAATCACTATTAATTAACCAATCCAACAAATTACCAGCGCCATCTCTCTTGATATATTTATTAAATATTTCAATAAATTTTTCTTGATTCATTTCCAATTCTTTTTCTTGCAACATAATTTAATTTCCCTTTATTAAAAATTTATTTTATTTTAAAAATATTTAGTTTTATTTAAATGATGTTTTTTAATAATTTATTTTATTTTTTTATTGCTTAAATTTATTTTTATTTTAAATCATTTTAATATTATCGTCATCCATATTTATAAACGCATCAAAATTTGCAAACTTTAACTTATCTATTAACGCTTTCATATTTTTAGGCCTTGCATATGTTGATACGGCGTATTTATTCATAAGTTCAGTCTTTTTAACTAGAACTTTAGCATAGTCATCTTCCTTATTATAAATAAGTGCAACCTTAAGTTTTGATTTAGTCAATTTGCCACTTTCAAGCAATATCAAAAGTACACGTTCAAATCCAATTGAAAAGCCGATAGCAGGAACATCCACACCAATAATTTTACCAACCATTTTATCGTAACGTCCGCCACCGCCAACTGCGCCATTAAATCCATCGGCGTACGCCTCATACACAGTGTCAGTATAATAACCTTGACCACGCACAATAGATAAATCAAATATACATTTACCATTAGTTGACACCTTATTACATGTATCAATGATATATTGCATATTTTCAACCAGTTTAGTATCTACACCATATTTAGACAAAACATCAAGACCATTAACTTTAATATCATTACTAGCGTTAATCAATAATGACACATTGTCTGGATTATAACCCTTATTCAACAATTCATTTTTAACGCCATCAATTCCAATTTTATCAAATTTATCAAGCGTTATACACACACTGTTAATATCATCTTCACTAAATCCACAAAACAAAATCATACTATTTAAAATTTTGCGATTATTAATTTTAATTATAACATTATCAAGACCAAGTTTGTCAAAACTACTTAAAGCTGTTGAAATAATCTCAATTTCGGCATTAATACTACTATCGCCAAACATGTCAATATCACATTGAATAAATTGACGATTTCGACCCTTTTGAGGACGTTCTGCCCTAAACGAGTACCCTATTTGAATAGCCTTAAATGGATTTGGCAAATTTTCACGATTACCCGCATAAAAGCGTGCAAGAGGAACAGTTAAATCGTAACGCAAACCTTCCTCAACAATATCCTTTTCAGTTAAATTAGGCTTAGTTAAATCAAGTTGTGCTCCACGCTTAATTGTTTTAAACATCAACTTCAAATTATCTCCACCGTCACTACTATCCAATAATGATAAATTTTCCAAAACAGGAGTTTCAATTAAACTAAATCCATTATCTTGGTAACTGCTTAATATCTTTTGTTTAATTATCTCACGATTCTCCGCCTCAACAGGCGCATAATCATATGTACCACGTACTGGTGTAACCACTTTCATAAAATACCTCTATTAATTTATATATAAATTGATTATATATAATAAATTTCCTATTGTCAAGGGATAGTTAAAATTTCCATAAAAATAGCAATGCCATTTAGACATTGCTATTTAATTTATTATTTTTTAAACCAATACTTATTATAACGACCATAGGTATGTGTAAATAATTCAACATTTTGAACTGGATCAGTTAAAGCATCTGTAAGTTCAGTTCCAGTTTGTGAATTCCATGTTGATTCACTATCTGCAATATACCATTTCTTAGTTTCGCTTTCAATACCTTCAAAAGTAATAGTGTCTAGTTCTGTACAATAATAGAAAACGTATTTAGCAATCTTAGTAACACTTGTAGGAATAACAACGCTTTTCAATCCTCTACATGCATGGAACGCATCTTCCTCAATGGTTTTAACGTTGCTAGGGATTACAATATTTACAAAAGCATTACATGATTCAAATGTTGCTTTCTTTATAACCTCAATGCCAGTAGGAATAGTTATTGTGCGTAATTTTGTACACTCTCTAAACGCACGTTCACCAATACTTGTAATAGTGGTTGGCATATCAACACTTGTTAGGTTCCAACATAAATTAAATGCATCGTTACCTATTGTTTTTACAGTGCTAGGAAGCACAATACTTGTAAGCGATTTACAGCCATAGAAAGCAAAATCGTCTACAACAGTAACACCTTCAGGGATTTGAACACTAACT
>JBKSMT010000104.1:0-3343 GCA_046881945.1 Clostridia bacterium | reverse complement strand
AAATTTTTTATAATTTCTTTTTAAAAAACTTTCGCATTCCACCTATTACGCCTTTATATTTATAAGTACAGTCATATAATTTTTTACTACCTGTTTCAATATTTTCGCTAAGCACTAAAAACGCCTTATGACTAGGCAACTTATAATCTAATCTATTGCTATTTCTAACTTGCGATATAACTACATTATCATCTTCAGGAATTACTCCACCAAACTCAATTTTAAGCACCTTACTTATTTCATACACATCAAGCATCAATTTATCCATAATCAAATCACCTCTAGCACGATTTACTACAAATCTAATATTTGACAAATTATAACTCGATAATATTGTAACCACCTTATCCGCATCACGTAAACTTGGTATTTGTGGTGTTGTCACAATTAATGCTTCTTCCGCACAAATAACCGCCCTGTTAAATCCCGCATCTATGCCGGCTGGACAATCTATAAGTATGTAATCAAACATTGTTTTTAGTTCGTCCACAACCGCCTTAATATACTCAGTCCTTATACTTAAATTATGTGACACATTGCCACTGCTAAGTAAATAAAGTAGTGGATAGGTAGTGTCTTGAACAAGCGCTTGACGCAATCTACATTTGCCGTCCAAAACTTCTTGCATAGAATATAAAACTCGACTTTCCATGCCCAACACCACATCAAGATTATTAAGTCCTATATCCATATCAATTACACATACGCGATAATTCTTTTTGGCAAGATTAAGTCCAAGATTTGCGCAAACCGTAGTTTTACCCACACCTCCTTTGCCCGATGTAACCACTATAACTCTTGACATATTAACCTCCATTTTATTGCCAGTAAAGTGTTAATTCAAACTTTAATACTTGGCAGAACTCACAATTAATCAATGCTTAGTTTAGTAGTGTACAAAAAAAATGTAAAGCATTAAACCTTACATTTTTTTATATTCGACAATATTAGTGATAATACTCTATTTTAAAGAGATATATGTATATATTCGTTTTTGTCCAACGATAACAATTTACCCGCACCTAATATTACCGCATCTTTAGGATTACCAATTACCTTGGTTGGCATATTAAAGTGTTTGCTAGCATATTCAACTAAGCCATTAATTGATGATACCCCTCCTGTAAACACTATACCATTTTTGCGAATTTCGGCAAGGACTTCACTTGGTAATGTTTCCATAAATTCATCAATTAAGTCAAAAATCTTATCATACACGCCTATAATTGCCACCCTTGCCTCATTAGCACGCATTGTAACATCTTGATAAGTACTATTGTCGTCAATACCTGTAAATGTGGTTGTATACATATCCTGAGCATACATTGATGCAATTTCATCCTTAATAGTTTCAGCATCCTCAGGACCTATATTAACACAGTAATTATCTTGAATATATGTTGCAAGAGCATTATCCATTTCAGCACCACCAACAATATAGTCACGTCCCGCAATAAATTCGTATTTAGTAAGCACTGAAACATCTACCAAATATTTACCCATATCAACAACCATAACTTTGGCATCTTCGCTTAAATAAGTAAGATTAGTGCGCACACAAACCGAGTTTTGAACAAAAATAATTTTGTTAACACCAGCCTTGTGTAACAACATCTTAATTTCCAGCAACTTATTTTCAGTAAGTGCGCAAGGTACTGCAACAATAACTGACACATGACCATTTTCGTTAACTACATCATTAATAATGTATTTCATTAACTTGGTAGCAATTTTACTATCAGTAATATTAATGCCTTGGATTGGCTCAATCAATGTATATTGTGATGGTTTTGAGGCACATAATTGCTTCGCCTTATTGCCATAAGCAACTGAATTACCTCCCTTTGTTAATGCAACATAACTAGATACACGTGATACTATGCCATAACCTTTGCGATATACAATTATCTCATTACTTCCAAACTTGATTGCTAGTTCTATTTTCATAATTCCCCCTAAAATAAACAGGCGATACGCCTACACGCTATCAGCGTATGCAAAGGGCAATCCCCATTTGCGCTTTGCCTCCGCAAAGCAGGCGTATCGCCCTTTAAGTTAACTATTATAAAATTTGTAAATTTTTGCCAAATATCTTCTTGAAATCAGCAAACATTGTTTGCGCTTGACTAATTTCCAAACTTGCATCTTTTTCAACAGTTGTTTTAAGTATTACAGTATCGCCTAAAATATCACACGCAATATCCTTAACCGCATTAGCTCCAGTAATATTTAACAAAGTTGCAATCTTAACTATTAAGCCCAATTTTTTAACTGCACTAGCATCTTCATCACCTAAAATATCCTTATAACGCACCCATTCACTTAAACTAAAATTATCACTATTTTGGTTAGCAACTACAAATGCAGCCATCAATATATCCGCATGACTTGCACCATATATATTAGAGCCTAGTATCACATTAAAGCCATTACGTTCGTAATTTGTAAATGATATACGCTTACCACTTAAGCACATACTTGCCGCAATACGCAAAATTTTAACATAATTACGATTAAGGCGATGTAATACTTTTAATTGCTTGTATAATATAATTGACAAATCATAAATGTTATTAACATCTTGTCCGGTAGGATAAAATTCATTAATCGAACTCAAACTATAACCTAATATATCCAACATAGGTTTTTCGGCTTGCGCTAAAATGCTACGTGCAACTAAACCATACATCTCACTACAATTTGAAATCTTTACACGCGCCCTAAATACATTATCAAACAATGCCTTAATAATTGCTATACCTCCAGCAAACACATCTGCACGCATAGTAGATACACCTTTTAACTTTTTGGCCTTGTCCATATCTAATGATTTAATCAAATTAAATATCGACTTAAAGTTAGCGTCCGAAACTTCATAGTTGTGTGCAATTTCGAGTGGATAGTGTGTAGACTTACGACACAAAACTCCTGTCGAATCAAAATATTTACCCATACCAATAAATTCAACATCTTCCTCAAGGTTAAACAACCATTTTTCCTTGCGAAGCAAACTGGTTATAAAGTCTACCATTTTGTCCATTTTTTGCTAAACGTCCGCCACACCTTCAAACTTTTCAGTTAAATTTAGTGCACCAAAAGGTATATTACACTTATTAATTACCATACGACGATTATATTGTACAATTTGCATACTATCATCACATATTTGACATACTAACCCTTTGATGTTTGAAAAAGTGTGCAAGCATGCTAAATGCAATGCGTCAACTTGCTCATCAAAAGTTAAAACTCTAAAGTGTAATGATACTGTTTTAGAAATTTCATCCAAAAAAGCAATTTGATTGCGCGCTAGTGAAATTACAGGGTCGGCATAGCATAAATT
>JBKSMT010000103.1:0-3356 GCA_046881945.1 Clostridia bacterium | reverse complement strand
TTACTGCCAAGTTTATTTATAAACCTAATACAACTAATAATGAAAGTAGATATAACATTACTGTCGCAGGACGCGAATGTTTATCACAATTTTTTACTAAAATACCTGCAAGTTTGCGTAATTCAATTACCAAGTTTGCTCAAGAAAATAAATTACATTTCAAACGTAATCAAGAATATGTTGGCAAGTATTACAAAAATATTGATGGTTCGTATACTGTTGAACTTAGGATATTAGAGCCACTTACTACCGATAGTGTATTTGAAATATCTATACGTACTGACACAAGACATAATGCTATTGTTGCAGTTAAAAAATGGCGTGAACTTGCTCCTAGTATTTACGAACACATTTATGCAAAGATAATTGAAAATTAAATTCCAGTTTTGCTGGAATTTTTTATTATGTAATAAATAAAAAAGATATTGTTAGACTAAACTATCAATATCTATTTTTATTAAACTTTAGCATTTTCAATCAATGTTTGATATCTTAATTCGGCCGACGCATTTAAAAACATGACCGCGCACAATACCATAAATGGCATCTTTAATATTATCTTACCCCAATTTAAATAATCTTGTACAAAATTAACAATTAAAATTCCTAACAATATTACAAACAATACCGCCATTATCCTAGCAAATACAATAAGCGCCCCTGCAAATGAATGTTTGTCCGAAAATTTCATTTTAACACGTTTGGTAGGAAACACATCACCATTTTTAACCGTTTTCATAATCTTACGATTACGTATTGCCCAAAACATTTGTGAAGCAACAAAACTAAGCGTGAATACCAAAGTAATTGTTACAAACCACATATTACTTGTACTAACTTCAATATCCTTAAACCAAACTACTAGCCATGCTATTGATTGCAACAATAATACTAGGCAACCTAATAACAAAAACATAACTTTCATAATAGCATATTTCCTTAGTACAGGCAAATGCTCAGCCGTATAAACATATTTTACCATATTAACCCCTATTAAATTAATTATGTATCAAATTTTTATCAAAGTCAAATGTTTTAATCATTTTTAGTAAATAAACATACAATCGCCAAATGAAAAAAATCTATATTTTTGGTCAACCGCTGTTTTATATATATCCATCGTGTTATTAAGCCCTGCAAATGCCGATACAAGCATTATAAGCGTAGACTTAGGTAAATGGAAGTTTGTAATAAGTGCATCTACTACTTTGAATTGATATGGCGGATAAATAAATATTGAAGTATCCTCACTTTTAGGTTTAATAGGAAATCCATATCTTGCCACACTTTCAAGCGTACGCACACTAGTTGTACCAACAGCAATAACTCGCCTACCTTCTGCCTTTGCTTTGTTGATAATATCGCAAGTTTCTTGACTTATATTATAGTGCTCGGTATGCATTTCATGCTTGGTAATATCGTCTTCCTTACATGGTCTGAATGTACCAAGTCCAACATCAAGCGTAACTTCAGCAAAAATTATACCCTTATTTTTCAATCTATCTATTAATTCAGTAGTAAAATGTAGTCCCGCTGTTGGTGCTGCTGCTGACGATGTAATTTTGTTGTATACAGTTTGATAACGTTCTTGGTTAGACAACTTTTCCCTAATATATGGAGGAAGTGGCATTGTTCCAACACGTGACAAGATATCCTCTAACACGCCATCATATATAAATTCGATTTTACGATTACCATCTGGCATAATTTCAAGTAATTTGCACTTAAGTTCGTCATTAAACACAAGTTCGTCACCTATATGCAGTCGCTTAGCAGGTTTCATTAAACACTCCCAAACGTTAATACTATAACGTTTAAGTAGCAACACTTCTAGTTTAGCTCCAGTATTTTTATATCCATATAGTCGTGCAGGTAATACACGTGTATTATTAATCACTAACACATCACCCGCCACCAAATAATCTTCAATATCGTAAAAATGTTGATGATTAATAGCTCCTCCTTTACTATCAAACACCAACATACGTGAACTATCTCTAGGTTCAACAGGCGTTTGTGCTATTAATTCCTCAGGCAAAAAATAATCATAAGTATTTACATTTGTATAATCAATATTTTTCATTAGTTATTCTCGCTATTATCTTGGTCTAGTTGCAAATGTTTAGGAATAGGAATCCCAAAATGCTCGTATGCAGGTCTTAATACCACACGACCACGTGGTGTACGTGCAATAAAGCCAAGTTGAAGTAGATAAGGCTCAATTACGTCTTCGATTGTGGTACTTTCCTCACCTGTTGAGGCTGCAAGAGTATCAAGCCCAACTGGTCCACCATCAAATTTTTGTATCATAGCCTCTAACACCTTTTTATCAGTATAATCTAGGCCTAAATTATCAATATCCATTAAATCTAACGCACGCTTGGCATCTTTTACTTCAAGCAAATTTTTACCATCTACTTGAATAAAGTCACGTACACGTCTCAATATCCTGTTAGCAATACGCGGAGTACCACGACTACGACGTGCAAGTTCGGTTGAAGCCTCATCAGTGATTTCAACATTAAGTATCTTGCTACTACGCTTAATAATGGTTTTAATTTCATCAACGGTGTACATTTCAAGACGCGCCAGCACACCAAATCTATCTCTTAATGGGCTTGAAAGGTTACCCGCCTTGGTAGTAGCACCAATAAGTGTAAAAGGTTGAATTTTAAGCCTCATACTACGTGCAGAAGGACCTTTACCTACAATAAAGTCGAGCGCAAAATCCTCCATTGCTGGATACAAGATTTCCTCAACGCTACGGTTAAGCCTATGAATTTCGTCAATAAACAATACATCGTTTTTGTTAAGATTTGTTAGTACGGCTGCAAGGTCGGCAGCGTGTTCAATCGCAGGTCCGCTAGTAACTTTAATTTGACTACCCATTTCACTTGCAATAATATGACTAAGTGTGGTTTTACCTAGTCCTGGTGGCCCATACAAAAGCACGTGGTCAAGTGCCTCTTTGCGCTTTTTAGCCGCGTCGATAAAAACCTTAAGATTACTCTTAATCTTTTCCTGACCTACATATTCATCAAAACTAATAGGACGAAGTTTGTTCTCTACTTCACTATCACTTAAATTTTTAGTACTGGATATAAATCTATTATCTTGTTGTTCCATATCTATTTCTCCTGTGGTGTGACCACTCCAAATAAGTGAACTCACCAATTTAACTCTTTAACTATAATAATTTTTCAACTATACATTTTTGTCACTACATAACACAATATTTAATAAATTATTACACTTTATAATACAATTACGTATATTAACTTATTACTCGGTGTTGCCGACATCTATGACATATTGCGCAGTGCTTTTGCTACAATTTGTTCAGCATTATCGCTAGG
>JBKSMT010000102.1:0-2600 GCA_046881945.1 Clostridia bacterium | reverse complement strand
ATATACAATATTTTAATTTAGTCCCTTTAAATCTTTGTATATTGCTATAATCTTATCCAGTTTGTATTTAAGTCCTGCACGAGTGATTTGTTGAGGATATAATTTTTGTAGTTCGCTTAAAGGCGCTTCAGGGTTTGCGATACGAAGTAATGCAACTGCTTGCAAACTAAGTTCCAAGCGTTCCAAACCATAATTGTTTATTATATAATCTATTGCCAATACTTGCTCTACGCTTGCATTAATAGTTTTATTAAGATTAGCATCAAAACAGTTCCCTTTGCGGTTTGCATCATTACGCATTTCGCGCATAACTAGACTATTTTGCAACTCAAATGCCTCATTCATAGCACCAATCTTAACCAAAAATTCAACTAAAACTCTACTATCTTTAGAATAAAGCACAATACTATTGCCACGTTTAACTGACTTTAAATTTATTCCTAAAACCTTACAAAGCGCCTTTACGTCGTCTGCAAGTTGATAGTCTTTAAACACAAACTCCACACTATAACCTTGAGTTTTTCCAAATGTATCGTTATTGTAATAAATTTTACCCACGCACAAAAATACGCCCTTTAAATAGGTTATCCTACAACACTCGCTTGCAAGCATTGTTTCGTTGCAAGGATTGGATAGTTCTAATTGTCCATTGTTAAAATACGCAATATCCAACTCGCCTAGCATTTCAACTAAACTTTTACCGCTGATAACAAGTCCAAGTTTAGAAAAACGGATATTAAGGTCTGGATAAAAGTTTCGTAAAATAGTACAAAACTTGTCGTACAAAAAAGTAGGACACACAAGAACCATTTGATTTTCGCTAATTTCGTCCTTAGTAACACTAATTATTGCACTCAAAAAAGCATTACTACAACAACTGGTTGTAGAAATGCCATTTAATATATCAACCTGTAAATTATTTATCATTACTTTTTAGCCTTTCTTCGTTTTTCCGCCTTAAAGGTTGGCAAACTATTATAGTTTACTACTGCGCTTTCAGGTATGCCTAATCTTAACATTGCCTGCAACCCTAAATGGCAATCGCCAACACGTTTAGGACTGTGTGCATCGCTATCAATAATAAACTTTACACCTTCCTTATATGCAGTCATAATTTCCTTATCACTCATACCAAGACGCTTGCCATTAAGTTCAATATATGTATTAGTTTCCTTTGCAACTTTGGCAACTTTTGCCACATCAACTTTACAACCATGATTTAAATGTGTAAGCACATCAATATCATAGTTTTTCATAGCGCTGATATAGGCATTAGTATTGCGTTCACGTTGACGACGCGTTGTAATATGGAATATACTACTTAACAAATTTTTAAATATGAAAAAGAAATCACGTTTTCGATTACCCTTAACTAACTTGTGATATCCACAAAGCAACACATCAAGGTATTCGTAATCACTTTCCACAACATCAATTTCGCCACGTGCAGAAATAAGGTTTGCTTCTACCCCTTGCAACACTTCAATAGGATAACGTTCCTTAGCCTCATTAATTTCTTCACGCATTTTAGCCATATCGCTACGCCTTACCCCATAAAGCACTTGATTAAATCCATGGTCGGTAATTGCAACCTGAGCCAATCCCTTTTCAACCGCTGCCTTTACTTGCTCCTCAATAGTGCCCTTGCCATGACCACGACGGCTGTATTTAGTATGTGTATGATAATCACCTGATAAAGCCATATTTCCTCCATTAGAACTTATAGTTCTATTATAATGCGAAAGCGTCCTTAATTATTCACTTTTCGCCCTTCTCTAATCATTATATTTATATCTTATCACTAAAAAATCCAAAAGTCAATTTGTTATGCAAACTTATCAAACTATTTTATAAGATAAAAAAGGCACCACTTACTAGTGATACCATTCAACTTCCTCGCCTGCTTTACTTTTTGCTTGCAAAATAGTACTAACCTCTATCCAATTTGGACAACGCATAAATGCAGTCCAATGTATTTTAGTGCCTTGTATATCCAAGTCAATCACTTCAAGGTTTTCACACCCATAAAACGCATATTTATCAATAATTTTTAAATTTTTACCAAATTTAACTCTACGCAAATTAGTGCAATATAGAAAAGCATTAGCACCAATCACTTCAACATTTGACAAATCTATTTCTTTTAAATCTTTGCAATCTTTAAATGTTTCTGCGGAAACAATTTTAACATCCATTGGGAGAAAATATTTACCTCCTCCCGCTATTAAATTAGGTTTGATTGGATAAGTGGAAACATACTCTCTTGTACTTCGTATTACTCCATGTTTTGTTTCTTCCACATGCTCGTGACTTGCCTGTCCCACTTGTTGCTCAATTAATCTCTTTTGTTTATTATTCTTATTATTATAATCGTCCATATATTGTTCAACATCTTTATGAGTGCACACACCTGCATCTATTAATCTTTGAATTATACTTTTTGCCATAATTTTCTCCTATGATTATATATTAACATAACTTTTAACATATTTCAATAGGCAAATTAAAAAATTTGTAGCACTTTTTGACTTTTTACAAAATACTACAAATTTCTTTAAAATTAAATTTCTACTTATCCACAAAAGGTTAACATTTGGTTG
>JBKSMT010000101.1:0-3992 GCA_046881945.1 Clostridia bacterium | reverse complement strand
AAAAAAATATATAAATAATAAAAATTTTAGATTTTTACTTTACATTTACTAGTGTGTGTGATAGAATATATAATGAGGTAATTATGAAAGCAATGGGCATTGATTATGGCGAGGCGCGTATTGGTATAGCTCTTTCAGATTTGCTTAAGATGTTGGCATCACCTTACACAACGTATTATGTTAAGGAAGATGAGGATGTGTATCAATATTTTACCGACCTAATAGCAAAGGAAAAGGTTGATACATTGGTTGTTGGCTTGCCATATAATATGAAGGGCGAGGAGCAAGCAATTGCTAACAAAGCACGCGAATTTGCTAATACATTATCTAATCGCAGTGGTTGCAAACTTGTGCTAGTGGACGAGCGTATGACCTCGGTTATAGCAGAGGATATATTAAGACAAAAATATCGCGATTGGCGCGAAAGGAAAAAACATTTAGACGAAGTTGCTGCTATGGTGATTTTGCAAGATTATCTTGATACATTAAATTAATTATAAGGAGTTAATATGAAAGAAGAAAAACAACTTAATCCAATCGAACAAATTTTAGATGAAAACAATCTTGACAATATTGTATTGTATAACGAGCAAGACGAACCTTTTGAGTTTGAGCAAATTGCAGTTATTCCGCTAGCTAATGGCGATAAACAAGATTTATACGCAATACTACTTCCTATCACACCACTTTCAGGTATTGAGGAAGATGAGGCTTTAGTATTCGAGGTTAACGAACGTGAAAATGTTGTGCGCGTGTGTGCTGACGATGCTATTATTGACAGAGTTATGACTGAATATGAAAAGTTGCTAGATGATAATGGCGTGGCTGAAGATAAATAGTATTAAAGATAAAGTCAACTATTGTTGGCTTTATTTTTTAATAATTTTAGATATCGGTATTGACAAACATAGTGTTGTGTGGTAATATATCATTAAAGGAGAAGGTAATATGTTTATTTTAGGTGTTACATTTACTGAATTTATTCAAAAAACAAATGTTATTATAGGTATTATATTAGCAATACTAGGTGTGGCTAGCTGGTTGCTTGCTATTAATATTGCTAGGGCTGTACGTAAAACTGACGCTATTAAACCAAATGATACAGTGCTTGTAGGTTGCAAGGTTGTAGGATTAATTTCATTGCTTATAGGTATGGTACTTATAGCAATACCACTTTAGTTTGATATAAATAATTGTAAGCGTAAGCTTACTTTTATTTTTTTAGCTTGATTTTATTTTATTAAAATGCTATAATATATATAAGAGGTGAATTATGCAACATTATTTTATCGAAAAGGAACATAATGCTGAGGATTATTTTGAATTTGAAGACGAAATAGCGGATATGAAATTTAAGTTTAAGTCATGTGATAGTATTTTTAGCAAAAACGAAATTGATGAGGGGACTCGTACACTATTAAATACAATTTTTGATAAAGTTGAATTAAATGGTAATGGTCTTGACCTTGGTTGTGGTTACGGCGTAATAGGTATGTCACTTATCAAAAAGTTAGGTGTTAATTGTGATATGGTTGATGTAAATGGCACAGCGGTAGACCTCGCAAGATACAATTTGATGGCAAATGGTATACGTAGTGGTGCGAAAGTGTTTAAATCAAATGGATTCGAAGCGGTTGATGGTAAGTATGACTTTATTGTAACCAATCCACCAATTAAAACGGGCAAAAAATTGTTATTTGAACTTATGGAGGGCAGTTTTAGCCACCTAAAGCTAGGTGGAACACTTACATTAGTTATCCGCAAGGATCATGGTGAAGAAAGTTTAAAGAAAAAGTTAATCGAAATATTTGGTAATTGTGAAATATTAAAACGTAACAAAGGATTTTATATTTTATACAGTATTAAAACAATATAAAAAAATCGCACTTTAATAAGGTGCGAAATTTTTTAGCGTATAAATACTTGAAATACATCAATATTTGGATAAGTAATTATCTCGATAGGTGTATCTAAACGTGAAATTTTTACACAATTACATTTACAGGTTCTATATACAAATCTTGTTATCATAAGTAAACTCCTAAAATATACTATGTGGCAAACGATTGATTGGTTAATTTTTAAAATACAAAATAAGTCAAAAAATTTATGAGTATTTTTTAATTGCTTGCATACGATATAATAATGGTGTTTTAATGCACCTTTAAAAGAGGGTATATATATGTGGGAATTTAGTCTTGCTTGTAGCAACAAGCATAAAGATATATTGGAATATATTAAAAATTGTTTTTGTGCAGATTTACCTGATTGTATGTTAACTAGTTATGGTGACAAACATTTTGTATATTTATTATTTGCTAGTGATGAAAGTATTAGTAATATTTGCAAAACAAAAATAAAAAGATGTGTAAGTACTTACATAGTTGATGTGTATAAGTATAACTATTTTATGACTAAAATTGTAAATACCAAAAATCTTATTAACCAAGCATATGTTAAGGCATTAACATTGTATGATGTTGATACCGATATTGCATTAATTAATAGTTTATTAGATTTTGACAATAGTTTACATATAGATAGTTTTATTGCTTTTAAGTTAAATGATTTAGAACGTATGTGGCAAGAATTATGTGACCTTATTACCAGTAATATTAACTATCTTAACCACGATATGAAGATAGATGTTATGCGTCAATTCATTTCAACATTTGATAGTCCTATTGCCACGCTTAAGATAATAATTGAAGATGACGGATTTGCGTTATACAAACTTACAAATGATTGCAATCCAGTTAAATTAAAGGACAATGCGGAGGATATTGATATTGTAAATTATACATTATTATTAAATCCTAAACACATTGAAATTTATGGAAATATAAATAATGGTTTTTCAATGATAAATTTACTTAAATCACTATATGAAGATAAGGTACAGGTTATTAAATAAACTTAATTAAAATAAGTTTACAAAATTTATATAATTTGATATACTTTTACCAAAGGATAAAGTATTATGAAAATGACTTATGATGAGTTTGTGAAAATGCGTGACGAACATGAACGTAAACGTCAAGCAAAACTTAAAAAACTTAAAAGAGTTACCATTGCAACTGTTGGATTATTATTAGTGGCGACAATTACACTTGGCGTTGGAGTGGGTGTTGAATTAAGTAATAAAGATGATGAAAAAGCACCTATTGTTCAATTAGATGATACAAATTCAACAACTAATAGTGGCGATAAACATAAAACTAAAGAACAAGCATTTAAAGACATGCAAAAAGTGCTTAATATCGAACTTGAAACTTATGAGGACTATTATAAGGACCCTGATGGTGTAAGACGTAAATACAAGTTTGCGCACGAAGAAGATGTGCTTGAGCTTAGCAAAGATATGTCAATAGCTTTAGAGGACTATTTTAGAGCTTGTGGTGCAAAGTATTGGACTAATAGCGATGACGAACAGTTTTGGCCTAAAAATATAGACTATATTATTACTGCAATGGCATTTAAGGAAAGCACGTATCGAACAAATGCGGTTAGCGATAGAGGTTGTAAAGGTTTAACTGGTTTAGATAAAGTTGGTGTGCTTGATTCATTAGATAACTGGCTAATTCCTAGGACTTGGGGTGATGATATGAAACATATTAGTTTTGACGCCTCTAAAGTTGACGTGTTTAACCCTACTACATGTATGGAATATACATATTACTATACTGGATATCATTTAGTGCACTGGTTTAAGAAAGATAGAAAATTTATAGATGAAGATGGAGTTAAAAAGTGCATTTGGGATACGGTTGAGTATAGTGAGGAAATGCAAACACGCATGGTTATTGCAACACATTTTTATGGCATAGGTAATATGTTAGATGCTATATATAATCGTCCTAATGAGCAAAAAAAAATTATTCCTCTTGATAACTATATTTATAGTGATTATGTTGAAGATATATTAGCAAAAACCAACGAGTTAATTGACACATACGAAAATAATTTAACAAGATAAATATAAAAATTTGATA
>JBKSMT010000100.1:0-3386 GCA_046881945.1 Clostridia bacterium | reverse complement strand
GATTTGTTATAATTATCAATGATTTTTCTTTTAGGGTCTTCTTTCCCAATCTTTCCAAAAATTTCCTCCTCATTGATTTTAGCCATAACTTTTTCATATTGTTCTTCACGCTTTTCAAGAGTAATCTTCATCTTATCTATTTCTTCCCTTGCTTTATCCAATTCTTTTAAATCATCACTCCGGCCAGACATCGCATTATTATAAACATCTCTACCCTCATTTGTTACATAACTTTCAAAACTTGTATCAATTTTCCTTTTTTGTTTAATTGATTTTTCAGCAGATCCTACCGATTCCGTAGCTTCAATTAGCGATGAGGCTATATCTTTTAACATGTCCACATTTTCGCCTCTGCTAGCTCGAGTTTGCATTTCTGAATTTAATTGCATTTTAACAGCTGCAAGATCTGACAGATTCCATGCCGAAGTATCAATTCCCATATTATGCAAATCTCCTAAAGTTGTAAGTTGTTTTTTCTTTGCTTTTGCTCTAGAACTTAATAATTCCACATATTCCGCTTCTTTAGAGTTCTTCTTTTTATCACTTTCCAACTTTAATAACTGAGATTCCAATACCGCTTTACCTGCATTACTCCTCGAATTTAACCATTGTCTATATTGTATCATATCTGCATTATCGCCATCATCTGCATCTACATCATACACTTGATTGTCTGACCCTGTCATTGCCGTATACTGCTTTTTTAATTTGTTTCTAGATTCTACTGATTCCCACGCAGTAACTTTATCCTTGTCAGTTCCTCCAAATCCAAAGGCTCTACGGGTTTGTTGATTTTTATATTGTTCAGCTCCCGACTTTTCCTTATCCCCCATAGTTTTACGGAATTCATCCATTGTTTTACCACCTAAAGTATCACGCAATCCACTACCTGAAAACGCACCAACCATTCCTGCCCATGCAGCATTTTTACCTTGTTCTTTAGCTTTATCAATAGCACCTTTAGCTCCAGCATAGGCACCAATTCCCTTCAAAGACGCATTTTTATATGGTTGAGCAGATGCGGTAAGAGCTTTTTTAATTGCGCCCTTGTTAGACTCGCCTACACCCATAGCCTCGCCAACAGCGAACCAACTACTAATATTTGAAATAATTTCCTTAGCGCCATTAAATAACACCGCTATAATAAATAGTTTAATTATCATTCCGCCTATGCCCACACCACCGACATCAATACCATTAAATACTGGTAGCAAGCTATATAATATATTAATAACTGCCGTACTTACAAATGCCATTGTACCATTTTTGACCATTTCGCCACGCCAACTACCCAGCGCTTTACCATCATCAATAGGGAAAGTGGCCATAATTGCAGGGCTGATTGCAAAATAGAACACCATTTTAAACATTCTTACTACCAAACCTCTAGCAATATTAGCTAACGCTATAATCAAGAATGTTCCGCCAACCCAAATGGTAATATAACTCATCCTTGCATAACTATAATATTTCATCACACCTACAACGCCCCATTTATCAGTCCAAGTTAAATTACCCGCTATAAAATTTTGGTCAACTATTTCAGCAATAGTATTAAGTTGGTCACGAGTGGCAGTGCCAACGGTTTCCTTAGTAATCCCCGTACGTTCAGTAATCTCCGCCGTTATTGCAGAATAATCACTATCCCAACCCTCAATCAACGTATCTCGGCAGTCCGACAAATCATCATCACGCAGTTCATTTGCATTATATGATGCCGACATAAACAGAACATCACTCACACTTGTCGCCCCTCTAGTATGGGTAGCACCATCAATAGCCTGCAATACAACATTGCCTACTAACAAGCATACAACAGTTGCAATTGGAACCAACAAATACATTAACAATGCCTTAACCGAACTATTTATTATATTCATTATTGGTTTTGGCTTGTCGATATATATATTTTTAACAATAGCAAATATTGTAAAAATTATTAATAATACAAAACTTAATATTAGTATAGAAATAAATATTTCAGTTACCAACCTACTTTGGATTAAATATAATACTATATCTCCCTCAACTCGTGTACCCTGAATTTTAACACCACCTTCAAGAGTCCCCGCCAAAGCTCTAAACACCTTTTCAAACAAATCAAGAATTATAAAAAAGATATCACACAATCCCCAAAGAATTGGACCTAAAATACTCATTACAATTTCCATAATACCATCACCAAGGTCACTTAAAATTGACAATGTACTAGTATCAATAATTGATAATAATTTACCCATAAATATCTCCTTTTGTATAAACGCTATCTATTTGATTAAAGTTATTTAAGCAACACATTTAAATTACATTCAACCGAAAAATAATTATATATAATTATAGTATAAACTTTTTTATATTAATTATCAAGCAAATAAACAATATTTTTAGCTAAAACACCACAAAATCTATTGCATTTATTTAAATTAAAACACAATCTTTAAACTTTTAAACAATAATAAAAAAATAACTATTATTCACATTTGAATTTAAAATAAAAAAGCACAGATACAATCTGTGCAATTTGTTTAAATCAATATTAAATTTAGCACTTGAATACAATCATTCTTGCGCATTGTGCAACAAGGTTAAATGTATTCATTAGTGGATTTACATTAGATATTATTCCAAAGCCTTTTTTGGCATCATCCTCACCTTCAGCAGTTTTCAACCAATTCATTAACGCATAGAACAATCCAATCAATACGGCAATGGCTACTATTGATATTGCAATATTAATAAGTTTTGCTTTAGCTTCATCACGGTCGTTTTTATTATCAGCCTTCATCATCTTGATACCAACCACAATAGCCCAAATCATACCAACACTACATGCAATAATCAAAATTGCAGGTAAAAGGTTATTTACCGCAGTTATAATCTTATCTCTCCAAGTAACTATGGTTTCCAACATTTGTAAAAACATATATAATTTCCCCCTTTCGCATTATCTCTTGCGATTTACATACAAATATATTAACAATATCAAAACAAAAAATCAACTAATTTTGACATTTTTTTAAAATTTAATACAAATTAACAATTTTATTAAATCAAAAAGCACAGAATTAATCTGTGCAATTTGTTTAAATCAATACTAAATTTAGCATTTGAATACAATCATTCTTGCACATTGTGCAACAAGGTTAAATGTATTCATTAGTGGATTTACATTAGATATTATTCCAAAGCCTGTTTTTGCATCTTCCTTACCTGTGCCTTCCAACCAATTCATCAATGCCCAGAACAATCCAATTAATACGGCAATGGCCACTATTGATATTGCAATGTTAATAAGTTTTGCTTTAGCTTCATCACGGTCGTTTTTATTATCAGCCTTCATCATCTTGATACCAACCACAATAGCCCAAATCATACCAACACTACAT
>JBKSMT010000099.1:0-4166 GCA_046881945.1 Clostridia bacterium | reverse complement strand
AGGTTTATATAAATTTCCACTTTAAATCAAAAACTTTTAATTAATTTATAAATATAAAAATAGTACAACCTAAAAAGTTGTACTATCTATTTTATTAAAATTCACTAAAAATTTTAAAAACTTTTTCATAAATATCTCCTTTATATTTTGCAATATTACTATCATTTTTTATAAAAAAAATGAATATTTAACTGCTAATACTCACATTGCAAACTTACTATTAGTTAGTTGTGAACTATTTAAACTAACTTTTAGTTATTATTTTTAATATAAATATTGATATAATAAAACAACGTTTACGTCAAGAAATCAAAACATCTAGCAAGTCAATCAAAGAAATTGCTCAACTTTTATCCATAAGTCCTGAAATGGTTACACAATATTGTACAACCCAAAAACTACCACGTTTAGACACTTTTGCTAAATTATGTGAAATTTTAGATGTTTCCGCTGATTATATATTAGGCATTGAAAAATAGAGGAATTGTATCCTCTATTTTTTTACATTTTTAAATTAAAATCTTAATAATTTTCGTTACGTAATTCAAAATATGCTTTAGGGTGAGCACAAACTGGACAAACATCTGGAGCTTTTGTTCCAATTACAATATGACCGCAATTTCTACACTCCCAAATCTTAACCTCACTACGTTCAAATACTTGCATAGTTTCAATATTATTAATGAGTTTACGATAACGTTCCTCGTGTTTGCGTTCAATTTCTGCTACTGCTCTAAACTTTTCAGCAAGTTCAGGGAAACCTTCTTCTTCAGCAGTCTTAGCAAAGCCATCATACATATCTGTCCACTCATAGTTTTCACCTTCAGCCGCTTCGCCAAGGTTATGTAATGTATCACCAATACCATTTAGTTCCTTAAACCACATTTTAGCATGTTCTTTTTCGTTGTCAGCAGTATGTAAGAAGATATCAGCAATTTGTTCAAACCCTTCTTTCTTTGCCACAGATGCAAAGTATGTATATTTATTACGTGCTTGACTTTCGCCCGCAAACGCACTTAACAAGTTTTGTTCACTCTTAGTTCCAGCATATTTATTAACTTTGTTTTCAACTTCTCTTTCGCCAATTTTAATATTTTTGTCGCCAATAACATTACATCTTGGGCAAACTGGCTTAACTCCTTCTTTTTCTTCAAAAATTTCTCCACAAACAGAGCATTGATATTTAATCATTTTCATATTATTTTCTCCTTTTCCTTTTAAATCTCCACTTTTATCTTCATAAGTTGTATGTAGCAAATTTACCGCCAACTCACTGTGTGGTTTTATTAAATAATTTTTATATAACTCAATAATTTCAGGGTTTTCATGCGAAGCCCTTACTTTCATTTCGCCATCACGCTTGTAAAGTGATTGTATTCTAGCTTTTTGTGCGTCAACTTCTTTATTAAAATGTTTTGGTTGACCGCCACCACCAATACAACCACCAGGGCAAGTCATAATTTCAATAAAATCATACTTTTCGCCCGCTTTAATTTTATTTATAATCTTTCTTGCATTTGCTAGCCCATATACTACCGCCAACTTTAATGTCAACCCATTAATTTCAATACTTGTTTCCTTAATTCCATCAAGACCACGCACTGCCTCAAAATTTAACACTAAATCCACAGGCGACTTGTTGGTTAAGTATGAGTATGCAGTCCTAACGGCCGCTTCCATAACTCCGCCAGTATTTCCAAATATCACACCGCCACCGCTTGCATCACCCATAAATTTGTCAAATGGCATATCAGCTAGACTATTAAGATCAATGTTTTGCTCTTTCGCCCAGTTAGCAAGTTCTACAGTTGTAATCACATAGTCCATATCTCGCATACTATCAACATTGTTGACCTTTGCCGACACGTTCATTTCACTACGCCTAATTTCCATTTTCTTTGCCACACATGGTGTAAGTGCCACGTTGATAATACGACTTGGATCAATACCCATCTTTTTAGCAAAATAGGTCTTAATTATAGGCCCTTGCATACCAATAGGACTTTTACAACTAGATATATTTGGTATAATCTCTGGATAATAGGTTTCTGCAAACTTTATCCATGATGGACAGCAACTTGTAAATTGTGGCAAATTTTTATTTTCTTTAATTCTCTCAATCAATTCACTTGCTTCTTCACAAATTGTAAGGTCAGCACCAAAGTTGGTATCCAACACATACTTAAAACCTAACTTTTTAAGTAGTGCCACCATTTTACCTTGTACAAACGAGCCAAATGGCAAACCAAATTCTTCACCCAACCCAACACGTACTGATGGCGAGGTTGATACAATCACAATCTTGTCACTATCCGCAATATGCCCTGCTACTTCCTTGTATTCGTCTTGACCTACAATCGAATCCATAGGACAAACCTTAATACATTGTCCGCAGTTTACACATATAGGTTTTTTAGTAACATTTAAGTCGTAATTATTATTGACCGATACAAATTCGTTACAAACTTGTGCACATTGTCCGCACTTTACACACTTGCTTTCAATACGCTTAATAGATGGATTGTTTTCATCAATCGCAACCCTAATTTTTTGATTAATGTGTTCCATTATTTCTCCTTATCACAATCTTTACATATTCCTATAACAATCATTTCGTTACAGATAAATTCGGTCTGATTTTTAATCGAATTTAATATACTATCCATATTCAAATCAATATCAAAAATATTCCCGCAACACTTACAAACCAAATGACTATGACTATCTCGCACTATATCATAATGCTCAAAATTGCCACCAGTTGAAATCTTCCTAACCAACCCAGCCCCAACTAACTGCTCCAAATTTCTATACACAGTTGACTTGGATATAGTAGGCTCAACCTGTTTCACCAGTTCATAAACTCTATATGCCGTAGGATGTTCGTAATTACATTGAAGTACATTTATTATACTTTCTCGTTGCTTTGAAAAATTCATAAATTCGTAATCATTCCTAACTTCAATATATCATATTCCACCAAAAAATGTAAAGCATTTTGCAAAACTTTTTCCAATTTTGTCAAAATTTGTAAAAAAATCTACCAATTAAGGTAGATTAATATCTATTTTTATTAGAATTATAATGTATAATCACTATGGAAAATTTTACTAACTTTAAAAGTCGTAGCTGTTTCTTTGCTTATATTTGCTTTAATAGACGCGTCTTCAATTTGTGTTTCTTTTATATACTTCTTATTTTTAAATAATATTGCCCTACTACGATATGGAACACTCTTCTTTTTTGCTTCGTTCATACAAATTAAATGTTGTTCATTTAAAGTATACATTGGCAATCCTGATATTACATTTTTTTCAGAAACAATTAAAGAATCTGCCAAATTTTCAATGCCATTCTTCGTTTCTGAACTTATAGCTTGTTGATGATTATGAGTTTTATCTCTTAATATTATATCTTTTTTTAAATATTCTTTTTGTAAATTTGTTATATGATTGTTATATTTAATATTTTTATCATAGTTGCTAGGTTGACAAATTTTACAGTTTTTGCTTACAAATTTTAAAATTCCTGGATATTTAACCTCACAAAGCACTACCTCTTTATATATTTGAGTAGTTATATATAACTTAAAACGAGTTAAATTTTTTGAAACTTTAATTAGTGTATTAATTTCCTCATCATTATATTGCTTGCGTAATCGTGCAATCCCATCATCTATATATAATATCATATATAATGCTTGAATAACGTTTGTATCTATAACTATATTTTTAATCATATTTATCCCCTAATCAAAATGTTAATTCATCAGTGTTTTCTAATTCAACAACTTCAATCATCTCTGGATGTTCTCGTTGTATTTTTCTAAACATCTTTATAGTTTCAATTTCTATTCCTTTGGGATTTTTTAGAAGTAATTTGCTCAATCTCTCATTTTCTTGATTTTTTACTTTTTGTAAAAATTCAAAATCATCCATTTCTTTTATATTTTTATCAAATTTTGCCATAATCTAAACTCCATTTTTATACATATAGTATATATCAATAAATTAATCATGTCAAATATTTGTCAATATTAAAATAAAAAAGAACTACACCTAAGTGTAGTCCTTAACTTGTAGATGGCAACTTCCTATCTTCTCACACAGTCTCCCATGCAATATTGTCGGCGTTTGTGAGCTTAACTTTTGTGTTCGATATGGGTA